>DAOUYU010000088.1 GCA_030673995.1 Candidatus Aminicenantota bacterium | reverse complement strand
AAGGCAGAGGAAAAAGTAGAGAAAAAGACCAAAGAGAAGTCAGGGAAGAAGGCCAAAGAGAAAGCGAAGAAAAAGACTTAGGTGTAATGAGCTTATGTGTTCATCTCCTGTTTCCCCATTTCCTTTTTCATAAGCTGGATGTAATCCAGTTTGATGAACTCTGTTTTTGAGATACCTAAATCTTTAGCGAATTTTACGATATCGTTTCTTTCACCCTCCAACTCGATAAAATTCCCGATTGACGTCTCATCCAGGCAAATTTTCAAACGTTTTTTCCTGAAAACGGCCCTGTGTTTTTGATAATTGAAGACCGGGATTAGCCCTAAGGATTTCAATATTTTTCTCAATTGTTTTTCGTTTTTTACTTCTGTCTCGTACTCCTCTCTGATTTTGAATTTTCTGGATTTTTGAGGGGGGCCTTTGAAGGTTAAAAAGATTTTTTTATTCATCTTGCGAAGTCGTAATGCGTGTTGTTTTTTGTAAAGGGCTTGTGAAGGGAAATCATAGAGAGTGTTTTCTTCATAAAAACGCTCTTTCTCCAGCCTGGCACCACGGTGTAAGATTCTTTCCTTGATGGCTTTTATATCTTTAATTCTGACTTTTACTTCTATTTCGACCATAAATTCCCTTCCAAAGAGCCTCCGGTTTTTTAATCCTTAATCCTTATCCCTTACTCCTTACTATGAGCCATGAGCTTCTCCCCTAATCCTTACTCCTTAATCCTTAATCCTTAATCCTTCTCCCTTCTTCTTTCTATGAGCTTCTCCCTTATTGAATTTTAATGTTTGCTGAAGATTGGTTTTATTTTTTTCTACTGAGGACGTATTCAGGTAATAAAGCCAGAGCATCTCGATGGCTGGATTTGGGGAATTGAGAAATGATTTCTCTGGATTTGAGAGAGAACTCCTCGGCTTTTTTAGAAGTGTAATCCAGAGCTCCGTTGGATTTGACGATTTTGAGGACCTCCTCAAGGGAGTCCTTTTCTAAAATTTTCTTTTTCATTAATTCAGCAATACGTTCTCGATTCTCTTTACCGTCGTTGTTCAGAGTGTATATTAAGGGTAAAGTGATGCGGCTTTCGCTTAAGTCGGAGAGAACGGGCTTCCCCAGGATTTTTTCATCGCCTATAAAGTCAAGAAGATCATCGATTATTTGGAAAGTCATTCCTATGTTTGTGCCGTACTCTTTCAGAGAATTTTCTTCTTTTTTGGAGGCCTGGCCGAGGATACCTCCTATCTGGCAAGAGGCCGAGAAAAGGGATGCTGTCTTTTTATTGATGATATCCAGATAATCCTCTTCAGCCAAATTCTGATTTCCACTCATACAATACTCACTCAGTTCTCCTTCAATCATTCTGGTTGAGGTGTCAGTTAAAATTTGGGTTATCCGGTGGTGCTTGCTCTGGAGAGACGTGCCCAGGGCTTTTATGTAAAGATAATCGCCCAGGAGAACAGTAATGTTCGGACCCCATCTGACATGGATGGATTCCTTTCCTCTTCTGAATTCAGAGTTATCGATAATATCATCATGGATGAGGCTGGCCGTATGGATAGTTTCAACCAGGGTGGACATGAGGATATGCTCTTTTCCATTATAGCCCAGCATTTTAGAGCAGAGCATAAGGAGAGCGGGCCGAATCCTTTTGCCGCCTTTTTGAAAAAGATAATTGCTGATCTCTGCAATGAGCTTATTGTGAGAGCGGGAATAGAGTTTAAGTCTTTCCTCAACTTTGTCCAGGTCTTTAGTGATATTGGCATACAATCTGATTATGTCTGGTCTTTTTTTTACTCTTGATACAACGGAATTTTTGGCCAATTCACTCATGGTCGCACTTATCTTAACATCTCGAATTTTTTATTTCAAACAAAAAGAGTGATTCGAAATTTCTTGAAGTTATGTCAGCCAGCATATCCAGAGTGACATTTTTTAATCCAGCGAGAACTTTCGCGACTTCTATCACATATGCCGGCTCATTTCTCTTTTTTTCCCCTCGAAGAGGGACGGGCACGAGATAAGGAGAATCGGTTTCGACCAGAAGCCTTTCCAGTGGTATTCTTTTAGCCGCTTCTCTTAAGATGTAGGCCTTGGGATAAGTGAGAATTCCCGAAAACGAGATGAAGAAATTGTGATCCATCATTCGTTTTGCCTGCTCCCAGTCATCGCTGAAGCAATGGAGGACGCCTCCTCTGGTAAAGCGCTCTTCTTCTACGGACTGAACCACTTCTTTCCCTGAATTTCGACTGTGTACAACTACCGGAAGGTCCAGTTCTTGAGCTATGTTGAGTTGATGCCGGAAAGCTTCCTCTTGCTCACGGGGCGGTGAGAAGTTATAGTGAAAATCGAGGCCGATCTCACCCACTGCTTTGATTCTTTTTTCTTTGAAAAGTGCTTCTATTTTCTGAGCACAATCGTAGTCAAAGTATTTGGCTTGATGTGGATGGGTTCCTGCAGCAGCGATGATAGTGTCGTATTTTTTTGTTAATTCCAAAGTATTCTGGATACTTCCGGTCTTTGTCAATTCTGCGGGACAGAGAATGGCCTTGATTCCATCCTGGAAGGCCCTCTCGACCACCTCGCTGCGGTCTTTGTCAAATTCCTCCATGTCCAGGTGGGCATGAGAGTCAACAAGGGTCAGCGGCATTTCATTCTCCAAAGCGCTCAATGAGGGTGGTTAGAGGATATCGAAAGCCTTGAGTTTCTAGCGAGTTTGATTTTTTTTATTGTTCTAAAATCTTTTTCTTTAAATGACGAAGAGGCAGAGCTCCATAGCTGAGGAGTTTCTTGAAAAATTCCTTATGGCTGTAGGATCCGCCTTTTAGCTTTTTGTACTCTTTTTGCATATCCAGGATTTCCTGGTAGCCGACATATGTGTAGGCGCAGTCGCCCGGCTTTAAAATGATACGGTTCCATTTTCTTTCAGCTTCGGCCTGATTTTGAAAGCCAATTCCTGTCATATGTTTGATAGCATCTTCTTTTGAAATGCCGCCTGAATGAATGTTCAGTTCGAGTTTAAAATCCATAACCATTTTAAGGAGTAATTTGAGCTGATTCAAACGCAGCATCAGATCGTAGTTTCCGAAGCCCGAGGTTACCAGCGTCTCTTCCATGAAAACAGGCCAAGCCCTGATCAGGGGCAAGTTGGGATGCATGTTTCTTATGATAGAGGGATATTTTCGAGTGTAAAATGTGGGGACAAACTGACCGGGATAGACCTTCCGGACAGTCCAGAAATAGAGCAGGAAATTGTTGTATTCTTCAAGGAAAGAATTGGTTTGTTCTTCTTCCCACCCATTGGGAAGAGGTGTGATCCGGCTGGCGTAAGAACCTGAAGTTTCATAGACTCCAGGGGATACAAGGTAGGACCAGGTTATCCCCCGGCATTCAAGGGGCATGGATTCGATATTGAGACTTTCTTCGGGTAATTCAAGAAGTTCTTTCTGGGTGAGGAAATCTTTAATTTCCTCCACATAATTTTTGACCTGATTTATGAACTTCTCTTTTGTCGTGTGTTCTCCTTTTATTTTATCCAGGACTCCTTTAATGGTAGTATTCCGCATTTTTTCCTCACCCTGCTGTGCGGTGAGCTGTTCCATGCTTATATTCGGATACATGATTCTGAAATAAGGAAGGCAGACCATGGCCATTTCTCTTCTGATATTAGTGTAATCCGCATTGGCCCGGGCAATAAGAGTATCCATGGTGATGTTATTCTGGAGTGTCAGCCGGAGTAATCTTGCATGGGCCTGGGGGCCCATGCGGAAGTTACCGGTGGAACGTGGAAGTAGCTCGTTCTGGAGAAAATTTTGATAATCTTCCAGGGCAGGAAGAACTTTCCCCAAATTGGCCTGAAGTTTGGAGTTGTTCGTTTCAGGTGCCTGCTCAATCAAGACAGGAAGTTCACTTTGATAGAAATCCATTATTCCTGAGAATTGTTTGATAGCTGTTTCTGTTAAAAGTAGAGGAGGAGTCTTTAGATTTTCTTTAGCTTGTTTAATAAACTTTGGCAGTGCTTTCAGCCTGCCTGCAGTGTTCTTTGCCCTCTGCTCCGGCGGAGCGGATCCCTTGACAAAGAGACTTTGGACACAGTTGGAAAAGATGTCGTTATAGAAAAGGGGATTGTATTCCCAGGGAACAAGATTTTCATGTTTGAGGAGTTCTAGATCCAGGGCATCGATGATCATTTCGTGGTCGATCTGAAGCTCGGGACTCAGCTTGAATCTGTCAACTCCAGCCACGAATTCTTTGTTGAATTCGTCGAGAGCATCATGGCGTTTCTCGATTTTCTTATTGCCCAGGTCTTCGAATTTGTTGTCATACTTGTGATATCCAGCCATGGTAGCGGCTGTCGGGTAAAACTTCCACAATGCATCGAGGTATTCATCCAGTACTTTTTTAAACTTGACATCTTCTTCGTTCTCCTGGGGAAGAAGCAGGCCAATGCTCAGAAAAGCAAAAAAAATGACAGCAAGTGGAATGATTATTTTCTTCATTACATCCTCCTCCGCGAAAGCACATCCTTGGATAAGTTGTTCATTATAGGTAAATTATTTAATGATAAACTGCAATCCTACCATATAATTATGATTAAATGCAATCCTTCGGCTTTTTTCAGTCCTCTCTTTAAAATCTGATAATAGCCGAACCCCATGTGTAGCCGGAGCCAAAGGCTGTGAGTACTACAATATCGCCTTCCTTAATTTTTCCATTCTTAAGAGCTTCATCCAGAGCGATAGGAATCGAAGCGGCTGTTGTGTTGCCAGTGTGATCTATGTTTCTGATCACTTTTTCGACCGGAATCTTCAGGATTCTTGCTACCATTAGAGAAATCCTGTCGTTGGCTTGGTGGGGGATGAGATGGTCTACATCTTCGATGGCAAGGTTGTTGTATTCCAGGCCGGCTCTTACTGCTTCCGGCATTTTATCTACAGCGTTGATGAAGACGTTTCTCCCGCTCATTTTAGGAAAGTGGCTTTTGCTTTCAATCATTTCTTGGGAAAACGTGGGCTTATCTTTCGGGCTCGGCTTCTCCATCCATAATTCGGAAACAAACCGTCCATCTGAGAAAAGATGGGTGGATAGGATGCCTTTATCCTCGTTTTTTGAATTGGCTTCAAGGACAACTGCTCCACCTCCGTCTCCAAAAAGGACAGCCAGGTCTCTTCCGTCATCAGAATAATCCAGGTTCGTTGATTGAACTTCGGCTGCAACGACAAGAATTTTTTTGTACATTTGAGTCTTGATGTACTGGTCGGCTACAGAAAGGGCGTAGACGAAGCCTGTGCACTGATTCCTCACATCGAGGGCTCCGATTCCGGGAAGGCCAAGTTTTGCCTGGACTATTACGCCGATCCCGGGAAAATAATGGTCCGGAGAAAGGGTGGCGGCGATGATAAAGTCTATCTCTGACTTGTCGATCTTTGCATCCTCTATGGCACGCACGGCTGCTTCATAGGCCAGGTCCGAAGTTCCCACACCAGGCTCTACATAGTGCCTTTCCTCGATTCCTGACCTTTGCCGGATCCACTCATCTGATGTGTCAATCATTTTTTCTAAGTCGAAGTTTGTGACAACTTTGGGAGGGACGAAGTGACCTGATCCGGTTATGATCGCTTTTGTGTTCATTATGATCCGATATATTATAATGATAATAGATGAGTAGATAAAAATAAAGCAAAAAAAAAGGGCTTTTTAAAGCCATCCCTGTTTAAGGTACCAGTCGACGGTTTCCTGGATGGCCTCTTGCAGAGAATATTGAGGGTAAAAAGCCAGTTTCTTTGTTGCTTTCTCGATGTTTGCGACCCAGTGTGTCTGTTTCATTTCTTTAAATTTGTACAGGTTGATAGGAGTTGGCGTCTTGCTGATCTTGCTTCCTGTTTCGGATAAGAAAACTGCGAGATGAGCCACGGGCAGCGGAATTTTCATCTTTTTTAATGATTTTCCCATAACCTGACCTGCGATTTTTCCAAATTCATCCCAGCTGCAGGGATTCCTATTGGCTATATTGAATATTTCTCCACTATCCAGTTCCTTTTGAATGCAAAAATAAATCGCCTTCAAAAGGTCCTTGACATAACACACACTCAGAAACCTCTCTCTCGAACCGAGGGAGGGAAGGATTCCCCGTTTTATCCATTTGAAATATTGAACGAAGTCTTTATCTCTCGGGCCGAAGACAGCACCTACTCTCATGATAACAAGCGGAAAAACATCTTTGAACTTTAGGGCCTCCATTTCACCCATCAATTTACTTCTTCCATAGGGTGTGATCGGATGAGGGAGGTCACTTTCTCTGATTGAAGTCCCGTCAACGCAGGGACCTGCTGCGGCAAGGCTGCTGAGATAAATGATTTTCTCAGGAATGATCCTTTGCGAACTGAGCGCCTGGAAAAGGCTTGCTGTTCCCTGTTGATTTACTGTATAATAATCAGCCACATCAAAAGCTTTGGTTAATCCAGCAGTATGAATAACAGTGTTGATATCAGAAGGAAGCGAAGGAATGGAGAGAAGATCTCCTCTTAAAGGATGGATGTTGAGCCCCTTTAGCCATTTTAGGTTTCGATCGTCTCGAACAAGTGCGAATATTTCGATGCCCTTATTCAGAAAGAACTCGATAAGATGACTTCCAATAAAACCTGTTCCTCCTGTGACTAGGGCTCTCATTACTATGATTTTATGAAAATTGCCTGCTATGGTCAAAAGAAAAAAGAGGCCCAATTATTTCTTGAAACTAACAGCGGTCAAGAGATGTTATAAATAAGGAGACGACGGTGGATATTTTCGATAAATGCTATAACTTCACACGCGCCGAGCAAGCCATAGCAATGGGGATGTATCCTTATTTCACGCCTATTCAAGAAGTTAAGGGCAATAAAGTAAAAGTCGACGGCAAAGAAATGATCATGGTTGGATCCAATAATTATCTCGGGCTGATCGATCACCCTCAGGTGATGAAGGCAGCTCAGGAGGCTGTTGACAGATACGGTGTTGCGACTTGCGGTTCGAGATTTTTAAACGGTACTCTGGATATCCATGTTGAGCTTGAAGAGAGATTGGCAAAATTCATGAAAAAAGAAGCTGTCCTTGCATTCAGCACAGGTTTTCAGAATAATCAGGGAATAATATCGACGCTAATTGGCAGAGGAGAGGCAGTCATCACAGATAAGATGATTCATGCCAGCATTGTTGATGCCTGCCGGCTTTCTTACGGGGAAGTCCACAGCTTTAACCATAATGACATGGAGGACTTAGAGAGTGTACTTTCCTCCCTG
>DAOUYU010000005.1 GCA_030673995.1 Candidatus Aminicenantota bacterium | reverse complement strand
AATACAATCCTTCCATGAAAAGCTTTTTGGAGAAAAAGCTTCTTTTTCCAGGAAATAAAGAATACATTGACCGGATTACACAAAAAGAAAAATATTTATTAGAAAAAATTGATGGAAAGTTCCCCACAAAAGCTCTCCTTCACTCTACAGATTTCGGTCCTGAGTATTTCTGGAAAGCCCTTTATCTTTTATATGCTTTGGGTTTGATCGATGATAAAAGAAAGAAGAAAGTTTCAGTAAAAAAAGAAAAGGAAAAAAGAGTTGTTGCCGAAGATATCGAGAAGAAGATAAAGGAAGTCGTTGCAGTGAGCGAAAAAATTTCAGAAATGAATTATTATCAGATTTTAGATATTCCAGAGAGTGCTCCTCAGGACGAGATTAAAAAGGCCTATTTTGAGATGGCGCGAAAATATCATCCTGACAGCTTTGGTGAAGATGTTTCTTCAGATATTAAGGAGAAGATCGATGATATGTTTACTCATGTAACCAGAGCTTATCATGCTGTAAGTTCTACGGGTAAAAAGCAGGTATATGAATCAGAGAGGGAGACTCCTGCAGAAGAGAAAAAAGTAGAAGTGGAGGCAAAAGCAGAAAAAAGATTTCGCCAGGGAAAAACGCTGTATAATCAGGGGAGATATGAAGAGGCCTTGGTTGTTCTGGAAGAGGCGGTGAGACTAAAGAGGACGAGTGGGGATTATTTTCTGTTGTACGCCATGATAGAGTCGAAAGTTCCCCAATTCAAGCAAAAGGCTGAAGGCGATTTTAAGAAAGCCATAGAATTAAAACCTTTCAATACAGAGGCTTACATGGGATTAGGGATATATTACAAGCAAGAAGGACTTCCCGTTAAGGCGACGAAGATGTTTAAAAAAGCTTTGAGCATAGATCCTGGACATAAAGGCGCGCAGAGTGAAGTGGGGGTATTTGAAACGCCAAAGAAGAAAAAGGGGCGTAAGAAATTCTTCTTTTTTGGGGCTCGTGACAAAAAGAAAAAGGAAACACAGGCCTAGTCTTTCTCGACAAGTTTTAAAAATTCTTTTTCCTCGATTGTTGGAACGCCCAATCTTTTAGCCTTATCGAGCTTTGAACCTGGTGAATCACCTGTAACAACATATGTGGTTTTGCGACTGACCGAGGAGGTGACGGTCCCTCCCAGATCTTCGATCATTTCAGTGGCTTGCTCCCTGGAAAGACTGGAAAGTTTTCCCGTCAGAACGAATATCTGTCCACCTAATGGACGTTCACCTTCCCTCTTTTCTTCTTTGTAAGAGAAGTTGAGGCCAGATTTTTTCAATATGTTCATAAGTCCGGTGTTTTCGGGCTGACTAAAAAAGAAAACAATGCTTTCTGCGACTTTGGGCCCGACATCCTCTATCTGGATCAACTCCTCCAAAGATGCCCTGGCTAGACTCTCCAGATTATTAAAATGAGAAGCTAGAGCTTGAGCTGTGCGTTCACCCACATATCTGATGCCGAGGGCATAAATCAGCCGGGCAACATCCCTTTGTTTTGATTTTTCAATTTCTTTCAGTAGATTCTGTGAGCTTTTTGAGCCCATCCGTTCAAGTCCGACCAGCTTTTCATAGTCGAGAGAATAAATGTCCGGGATACTCTTTACCAGTTTTTTTTCCAAGAGCTGACCGACCAGAGAATCTCCTAAGCCTTCTATGTTCATGGCTCTGCGGGAAACATAATGGAGAAGAGATGCCCTCAATCTTGCACGGCAGGAGGGATTCACACAGCGTGAAATGGCTTCACCCTCTGGTTTGAAGGTTGAGGATTGACAAACAGGACAGATGGTTGGGAAAGTGAATTTTTTTTCTTTGCCTGTTCGCCTTTCTTTCATTACAGAGACAACTTTAGGAATGACATCACCGCTGCGTTCGATGAGAACAGTATCGCCGATTCTTATGTCTTTTCTTTTGATCTCATCCTCATTATGGAGGGTGGACCGGCTGATGGTGATTCCGGAAAGTTTAACGGATTTTAAAGTGGCTACCGGCGTTAATGCCCCTGTTCTCCCCACTTGAATTTTAATGTTCGTTATTTTTGTGGTGGCTTGCCTGGCAGGAAATTTATATGAAATGGACCATCGGGGAAATTTGGCTGTGCTTCCAAGGTTTTTTTGCAGCTCGGTTGAGTTGATTTTAACCACGACTCCGTCAGCATCATAATCCAGATCCTCTCTCCTCTCCTGCCATTCATTCCAAAAGGAGATGACCTCCTTTAAAGTGGAGCAATGACGGGATTGAGGATTGATTTTGAAACCCAGCTCTTTCAAAGTCTGCAGATTTTTCCATTGGCTCGATTCTTCTTTTCCTTCGATAAAAATGGAATAGAGGAACGCATCTAAATTACGCGAAGCGACCTCTTCAGGGTCAAGAAGGCGAAGAGAGCCGGCCGCAGCATTTCTGGGATTGGCAAAAAGAGGCGCGCCCTTTCCTGACCTTTCGTGGTTAATTTTCCGGAAAGATTGAAAAGGCAGATAGGCCTCTCCCCTGACTTCTATTTCACGTGTGTTGTCGATTAAAAGGGGAAGGCTCCTGATCGTTTTAACATTCAGAGTGACATCATCTCCCCTGAATCCATCTCCTCTGGTGATGGCCTGAGAGAATTTACCGTCACGATAGATAACGGAGATACCCAAGCCATCAATTTTTAACTCAGCCACATATTCTATTTTTTCTGCCGGAATGATTTTTTCGATTCTCTCTTCGAATTCTTTTAACTCTTCTTCGCTGTAGCAGTTATCCAGACTGAGTATCGGAGTGTGGTGCTCGACAGATGGAAATCCTTCGAGCGGCTGTTCTCCAACTCTCTGGGTGGGGGATTCCGGAGTGATAAGTTCAGGGAACTGTTTTTCGTGTTTATCCAGCTCCTTGACAATCAGGTCAAATGCATAATCGGAAATCTGGGGGTCATTGTCCACATAATATTTTTTTTCGTGATATTTTATCTCTTTTCTTAATTTTTTAATTTTTTTTGTGGCCTGCTTAAGAGAAAGAGATTTAGCTGCCATTTGATTCAACCTGACTTATTCATAAAATATGCCGACACCTTCATTTAGCTTTGATGATATTAACATTATAGTCCGGTTTTCAGTAAAATAAAGACTATCACTTTGTTTGTTATATAATTTCTATCAAATGTCGGCATTTTTTACCCTACGGGCGAGCCGATCTCACCGCATCGGCTTCATTGCAGCCCATTCGCAGTAGTTCACTACAGCTTCATGGGCTGCGGCCTCGCCGCTACAGCAATCTCGACTCGTGAATAATCCAGGTTAATTTATATATTTATGGGCTTAGTGGTTTTTTTGCATTTGTGTGGATAGATGAATGATATACCAGAAGAGGGAAAAGTTCAAATACCTTGGTAGAGAGATGAGGGTTTAGTCGATTTTTAGGCCCAATCTTTTCCTTGTTTCCTCGATAAGTCTAGTAAACTTGTCTACGGCAACTTTCTGGGCATCCTCGAGTTTTGCCAGGACCTTCTGTTCCGCTTCGATTTGAGCCAGTAGATTCTCCATTTCTTTTATTTCGGCCTCGGATAAATCTTCTTCGTCTTTTTCTCCGAATTTTTCATTGAAGGTCTTGGTGAATTCTTCTAAACTTTTGCTTTTCTTTTGGATTTCTTTGACGTTTTCGTTGAATCTAAGGTCTTTGTTTGAGGTGAAGAAAAGATATTCGGCTAATTCCATGGCTTTTTTTGAATTGGGAGGAGAGAGAAAACTGGCATCGAGTAAAAACCTGAGGGCTTCCTTGCTAAAGGTGGGATCGGCCTTGGCCTTATCAGCCAGGATAATTCCGATGTTAAAAGCGATCTCCCCGCTTTTTTTCTTGGCATAAGCTTGTTTATAGTATTTCAGAGCTTCTTCTTTTTTCTTGTTTCTGTGCAGGATTCTGGCATAGATATTAAGGCTGGGATAATCCTTTGAGGTTGATACCATAAACTTGAACGCTTTTTCTGCTTCTGTGTAGGATCCAGACCTATAAAGGGATGTTCCGACCTTTTTCAAGCTTGCCAGGATCTGTGGATTCTTTAAGATTTTATAGGATTGAATGTAGGAGCTAACAGCGTTTTTGAGGTCTTTTGATTTATCCTGGGCCTGTCCCAGAGCGAAATAACAGGCTCCTTCAAGCTTCCTCCATTGTGCCGAAGCTTGCGAGGAAGGATTTTTGTTCTTGTTAGCTTTGGCAATTTCAAGGGCCTGGGAGGCGTAGCTTTTGGCCTTTTCCAGATTCTGGCCCATTTGACCGTAAAAGCTTGAAACATTAAGCAAAACTTTGAACTTGAGTGGGTCATCCAGTCCTCCTAAGGCCAGAGCTTTTTCGCCGTACTTTATGGCTTCCCTGGCTGTCTTGCCAGGATAAACAATAATACAGAGGTAGGCTTGAACATAATTTTCCCATTGAGTGCCTTGACCCTCATATTTGGCGAGATATGCTTTAAGCAGTTTTGCTTGTTCCACCGGACTCGTGGAAGTCATCGCTTTAATATATTCCTGGTTAGCATTATTGGTTTGAGCTTGTAAAGAGAGAGAGAAAAGAAGAATTATGGTCAATGCTGTTAAAACTCTTTTTTTCATTTTCGTGCCTCGTGTTACTGTTTATCGAATGATAGCCTGCCCAACATAAAATGTCAATATTATATCTTTTAGCTTAGCAAAGGTATCAGTGACGTAAAAATAACAGCAAATTACATGCCAAATTGAAAGGCTCCGGCTGGGTGTTTCGAAAACACGCGGGATTTCCCCAGCGAGGAAATCCCGCTCGGATACAGGCTTCGCTCTCCTCTCCCTTCGGGAGAGGAACCATGCCCGCTCAGCCTTGCTCACGGTTTTTCCAACACCCAGCCTTCGCCTGGAAGAATAAAATACCGGGAAAAAAAGGGGACAGGTCTTTATGCTCAGAAAAAAAGGGGCAGAAAAAAGAGAGTGCACCCCTTGACTTTCGGCGTCTGATTGTTAGATATAAAAGGGGAATATCAAAAGAGTAAAGCCAACGTAAAAATGTCCAAAGTCAAGGCTTAATCCCATGATAAAGAGAAAGATAGATTTCTCCAGGATTTTTTCAGATCAAGTCGGCTTGCCCTTGAGAAGCTCGGTGTTCCTTCGAGATCATTCAAACTTTAGGATCGGCGGCAAGGCAGATTATTTTTTTAAAGCAACCTCCATCAAGGAACTTGTGTCATCGATCCATGTCGCACGTGAACATTCTTTTCCCTCTTACATTATAGGAGGGGGGAATAACATTTTATTTGATGATAATGGGTTTAGAGGACTCATAATAAAAAACGGAGCAAAAGGGATTAAACAGGGAGGGAAAAAAACTGAAATAGAGGTGTTATCAGGAACTCCGTTGAAGGATCTGCTTCAGTTCCTGGTGGAAAAGGGATTGAGCAACTTGGAATTTTTGGCCGGGATCCCTGGGACAATAGGGGGCGCTGTCTTTGGCAATGCGGGAGCCTTTGAACAGAGCATCGGGGATTTTTTATTGGAGGCTGTACTCCTTGATGAGAAAGGAAAACAGGTAAAAGTCAAGAGAGATTATTTTGAATTCAGCTATCGTCAGAGCGTTCTCAGAAAAAAACAAGATATCCTTTTAAAAGCTGTTTTTGAGCTTAAGGAGGGAGTTAAGGATAGGATAAAGACTCTCATGGATGAAAAGCTGGAAGAAAGGGAAAACAAGCATCCGTCCCATAGCATTGCCTGTGCCGGAAGCTATTTTAAAAATCCTGTTCTTCCCAGTGGAGAAAAAATTCCCGCTGCTACCTTATTGGAGAAAGTTGGAGCCAAAAACATAAGATTTGGTGGAGCGGCTGTTTATTCCGGTCATTCGAATTTTATCATAAACCAGAAGCGGGCATCGGCCCGGGATGTGATACAACTTGCCGAGAAACTCAAGCATCTCGTTAGAGAGAGATTTGGAGTCGAACTTGAAGAGGAGGTTATTTTCCTGCCAGCAGGTTCCGTAGTTCCTTGATTTTTTTGGGGGTAAGTTTTTTTTCTTTTTCAGCTATTTCCAAGGCTTGGATAGACAGTTTCTTGTATGTCTCATAATAAGAGGGAAGATTTTCCAGAGCATCAAGGTGCTTTTGTATGGATTCCTGGTCACCTCTTACAACAGGACCGGTCAAAGAGGTGCTTGTGTTAAATTTTTTTACATTGTGTAAAGTCCCTTTCACTAAAGGAAGAAGCATTTCGAACGCTTTTTCTTCTTGGATATTTATATTTTTAAGAAGAGATACAGCCATATCCAGAAGAACAACAAAAAAGTTGGAAGCAGTGCTGCACGCTGTATGGTAAAGCGCCTTATCTTTTGCTTGGAGGATAAGGGGATAGCCTTGAAGTTTATGCACGATCTTTTGAGATAGGGATAAAGCTTCGCTGCATCCTTCAAGTCCGATATATATGCCTTCAAACTGCTTGGGATTAGTCTTTTTGTTAGAAAAAGACTGGATGGGATGGAATGATGCAGTCAAGGCGCCTTTCGCCTTTAAAGGTTCAAGGACTTCTGAGGGAAAAAGACCCGAGCAGTGAAAAACATATTTTTTCGATAAATTAATATTTGAGCTGACAAGCTTCCCTGTCACCGGAACTATTTTATCATCCGGCAAGCACATGAAGACCAACTCGCCAACGCTTGCTGTGTGGATGTTATCGGTAGAAGCTGTCCCCTCTCCGATGATCTGCCTGCTTTCTTCTGCAGAAGAATAGGTCCTGCAGGAGAGAGCTTTTATCCTGTACCCCTTTTTTGACAGTGCATGTCCCAGCGAGGTTCCGAGTCTTCCGGCACCGATTATGGAAATATCGTTCATTTTTTTGCTTTAAAAATCTTGAGCCACTGGTTTATTTCAAGCGGTGAGGGGGGAGTAAAGGTCTTCTCTAGTTCTTGAGATTTTTTGTGCTCTTTCAGTGCAGTTCTGAGCTCCCGGTTAAACTCTTTGCAGCTCATGGATTTAGCTCCCTTTGACTTGGCGAAGTATTGAATTTCGCGATCTGAGCTAACCACAAAAAATCTTCTTAAATCGGTTTGTTTTGAAATGATCTCTGTGATCACTCTATCAGCATTCTGGTCCGGAGGAGGAAAAATAACAGAAAAGCTTTTTTTCTGAAACCTTTTGCCTATTAGATTTAGGTCTGCTGTTCCGTCGAAGACCAGAAGCACCCTTGTTTTTTTCGTTCGCTGGAAAATAAACAACCTGGAGACCAGACTGTATTTGGTTTTTGGGTCTTTAAGATCGGAAGGGGAGAGGTATCCTATAAAATTGCTGCCATCGATTAAATAAGCCACTTGATAAAGTGCAAACGAGCAGGTTGAAAAGCTTTGGGATGCTACAAAGTGTATGATTCTCCTGGCTGGAGGATGATGACTTCTGCCATATTTCCTACTCTTCTTTTGAATTCTTCAGGGTCAGCGCTGACAAAGGGAAAGGTATTATAGTGTATAGGAATGACTTTTTTTGTCTGGATGAATTCCACTGCCATTGTAGCGGATGAAATGCCCATGGTGTATCGATCTCCTATAGGAATAAAACTCAATTCTGGTTTGAAGAATTCACCTATGAGTTTCATATCATAGGTTAGTCCTGTATCGCCGGCATGGTAGATCGTTTTTCCATCCATTTCGATAACCACACCTGTCGGATTACCTTTTTCAGCGGAATGGAGAGCTTGAACCATGTGGATCTTTACTCCCTTGGCGTCGATTGTGCCTCCAATGTTCATACCTTCGTTTGGTATGCCTTCTGCTTCGGCCTCCACCGCCACTTCATGTACGGAAACGAGAGTTGCACCTGTTTTTTTGCAGATAGGAAAAGCGTCGCCTAAATGGTCGCTGTGATGATGGGTGACAACAACAATATCTGCCTCTGTAATCTCATCAGGGGTGGTGGAGGCAGCGGGGTTTCCAGTCAGAAAGGGATCAATGTATACAATTTTTGATCCCTCTAATTTTATTGCGGAATGCCCTAACCAGGTAATGTCCATGGTTTATACCTCCTCTTTAAATGTCAATCTAACGAAAAAGGGCTCCTCTAGAAATGAGAGCCCAAAATTATCCTGGGGGCCATTTCATCTGCCTTCCGCCTAAGAGATGGAAGTGGATGTGAAAGACCTCCTGCCCTGAATCTCTTTCGGTATTGAGGACGATTCTGTATCCGTTTTTAGCGATTCCCTTTTCTTGTGCAACCTGCCGAGCCTTAAGGAGCAGGTGGCTCAGAATGTCCTTTTTCTCTTCTGGGATTTCATTAAGTGTACCAAAATGTTCTTTGGGTATGAGAAGAACGTGAATAGGAGCCCGGGGATTGATATCGTCGAAGGCCAACACTCTTTCATCTTCATAGACTATTTTAGAAGGGACTTCTTTGTTGATGATCTTGCAGAAGATACAGTTATCCATAACCTCTTCTCCTATTTCTTTATTCTTTCGATATGGGCCCCGAGGAATTTCATTTTTTCTTCAAGTTTTTCGTAGCCCCGGTCCAAATGTTCGGTTTCGTTGATAATGGTTTCTCCGTTTGCAATCAAGCCCGCCAGAACAAGCGAAGCGGATGCCCTGAGGTCCGTCGCTATGGTCTCTGCTCCTGAAAGGGGAGTTTTTCCCCTGACTTTGGCTTTATCTCCAAAGATCTCGATATTTGCACCCAGGCGGAGGAGCTCGTTGATATGTGCGAACCTTCTGTCAAAAATGGTCTCGGTTATGATGGATGTTCCGCTGGCCTGCGTCATCAGAACAATAAACTGAGCCTGCATGTCTGTTGGGAATCCTGGATAGGGAGAGGTGGTGATATCTTGAGGCATGATCTCTTCACTTCCGGTTACGCGGAGAGAATGATTATTGAGTGTTTCTATCTTTGCGCCCGAGTATCTTAATTTCTCAATGATCGTGTGGAGATGATTGGGCTGGACACGGGTCAATACAATGTCACCCCGGGTCAATGCTCCGGCTACAAGAAAAGTCCCTGCTTCTATTCGATCAGGGATGATCTCATGAGATGCTCCGCCCAGCTCTTTGACTCCATTGATACGGATAGTCTCATAGCCAATTCCATCAATTTTAGCTCCCATTTTAGCCAGAAGCTGGCATAAGTTTATGACTTCCGGTTCCAGGGAACAATTTTTTAGTACAGTCTCGCCGTGGGCCAGGCAAGCAGCCATAATCAGATTTTCTGTTCCCCCCACGGTTTTTTTCTCGAACTCTATCTCTTTTCCGTGAAGCTTTTTTGCCTCTGCCTTGATATAGCCGTGTTCAAGGCTTATCGAAGCTCCTAATTTTTCCAATCCATGGATATGGAGGTCTATAGGACGGGAGCCGATTGCACAGCCGCCTGGTAAAGCGACCACAGCTTTTCCGAAACGAGCGAGGAGTGGACCCAAGGCCAGAATGGATGCTCTCATAGCACTGACTAATTCATATGAGGCCTCATCTGAATCAATTTTTTTTACCTCCATGGATAGGGAATTTTTTTTCATTTTGTATTCGGCTCCAAGCTCCTTCATGAGAGTTAAAATTGAGAAAACATCTTTAACAAGGGGGACGTTCTTGAGACGGACTTTTTCTCCGGTCAAGAGGCATGCTGCGATAGCGGGAAGTACAGCGTTTTTGGCTCCGCTGATTTTCACCTTTCCCTTCAGCCGAAGGTTGGAGTTCCCGACAATCCTGATTTTTTCCATACGCACTCATTCTAAAATAATGCCATCCAAAATTCAATAGGGCTTAGCCTGAGCCCAATTTCATCCAATTTACACTTAAAAATAATATCAAGAGTCAAATGTTGAGACGCAACCCCTTTATTGATATACTTTGAGCGTGAATATCCGAACACTCATTCCTTTTGCAATTTTTCTCTGTCTTCTGGTTTTGAGTTGTGGAAAGAACGAGAAAAGCAAATCTCTCCAGGATGAAACCAGCAAGCTAAAAATCGCGGTCATACCCAAGGCCACGACCCACGAATTCTGGAAAGCCATCCATGCCGGTGCTGTCAGAGCTTCCAGAGAGCTCGAAGTTGAAATTCTCTGGAAAGGTCCTCAAAGGGAAGATGACCGGGCCCAGCAGATTATCGTTGTCGAAGATTTTATCAGCCGAGGGGTAAACGGTATAGTCCTTGCTCCATTGGACGACCGTGCACTGTGCCGGCCCGTTCAGGATGCTGTCAGAGAAAACATACCAGTTGTGATCATTGATTCGGGACTGCAAGGAGAGGATTATATAAGCTTTGTGGCAACGGACAATTACAAGGGTGGTGTCCTGGCAGCTAAAAAGTTGGGAGAGCTTCTTCGGGGTAAAGGAGATATTTTTCTCATCCGGTATCAAGCGGGCTCTGCAAGCACCACGAAGCGGGAAAAGGGATTTTTTGATACCATAACAGCTGAATTTCCGGAAATATCGCTCCTTGTACAGGATCAATATGCCGGCTCTACTACTGAGACAGCTTTCCAGCGGGCTGAAAACTTGCTCAGTCGTTTTCCAGAGGTTGACGGCATCTTTTGTCCGAATGAATCAAGCACTTTTGGTACTCTCCGGGCTATTCAAGAGGCCGGGTTGGCCGGAAAAATCAAGTTTGTTGGCTTTGACAGCAGTGTGAAGTTGGTACAGGCACTGAGGGGTGGTCATATCCATGGCCTCGTCCTCCAGAATCCCATGAAAATGGGATATTTAGGAGTCAAACAGATGGTGCTTTATCTGAAAGGCCAGAAAATTGAGATGCGGATAGACACGGGAGTTTATTTGGCCACAAGGGAAAACATGGATGATCCCGATATAAAGCGCCTTCTTATGCCCGATTTATCTTCCTATCTGGATTGATGCAACAGAATCAGCCTTGCCCTATACTCCTGCAGATGAAAAACATAAGTAAGAGCTTCGGGGCAACCCGTGCCTTGGATAACGTCGATTTTGAACTTAAAAAGGGAGAAGTGCATGCTTTGCTCGGAGAAAATGGGGCAGGCAAAAGCACGCTGGTTAAAATATTAAGCGGTGCCCTAAAGCAGGATGAAGGAAGCATGCTTTTGGAGAATTTTCGCTATTTTCCTTCCAGCCCTCTTGAAGGAAAGAAAAAAGGTGTCTCCATGATTTACCAGGAACTCAACCTTGCCCCTCATCTTACCGTAGAAGAAAATATCATGCTTGGGAAAGAGCTGCATTCGTGGGGTTTTGTGCAGCGCAAAGAAATGAAAAGAAGAGTAAGAGATGCTTTAGAACTGATTCATCATCCGGAGATATCTCTGGATATTCCGGTGAGAAAATTGAGTATCGGAGCAAAGCAGGTTGTGGAAATAGCGCGGGCCCTCATGGAGAAAGCAACGATCTTAGTTATGGACGAACCAACAAGTTCCCTCTCCCAGGAGGACAGTGACCTTCTTTTCCAGATCATCAAGAGACTCAAGGCACAAGGAGTGAGTATTATTTATATCAGCCATTTTCTTGAAGAAGTTCAGAAGGTTGCAGACAGCTTCACTGTGCTGAGGGACGGGAAAGAAATCTGCTCGGGAAATATGGAGGATACATCTCTTGAAGAGCTTATCCAGCACATGGTGGGACAGAAGGTCAAGGAGATGTTTCCTCAGGTTGAGCATACAACAGGCGAGGTGCTGCTCTCCCTTGATAAGCTCATGGGCAATAAGATGCAAGCAGAGGTTGAGCTGAACCTGCACTGTGGAGAAATATTAGGGCTTGCTGGACTGATTGGCGCTGGTAGGACAGAACTGTTGCGTACAATATTTGCCTTGGATTCGGTAGAACAGGGTTCCATAAAGGTCGCATATGTTGGATTTTCCAAAGGAACTCCTTGGCAGAGAATTAAACAGGGTATGGGATTTTTGAGTGAGGATAGACAGAGAGAGGGATTGGCCTTATCCCGGTCTTTAACCGACAATCTAACCTTAAGTAACTTTTCACCCTATTGTCGTTTTGGTTTTCTTGGATTAAAAAAGAGGAACGAAGCTGCGCAGGATTGGATCCAAAAAATGAAGATTAAAGCCCGAAGCCCAGAGCAGCGAGTCTTTAGTCTATCCGGCGGGAATCAACAGAAGGTTGCCTTGGCTCGGCTTCTTCATCAGAGAGCAGATATCCTTCTCCTTGATGAACCCACCCGTGGAATTGATGTTGTCAGCAAATCTCAGATTTACGAATGGATGGGTCAGTTAGCATCCCGAGGCAAAGCTATTCTCTTTGTCAGCTCATATTTTCCGGAGCTTCTGGGTATCTGTGACAGGATTGCTGTATTCCACCGGGGGCAGATAATCGATATCCGGCACTCCTCGGAGTGGAACGTGGAAAGCTTGATGGTGGCAGCCACTACGGGAAAGGCGTTATGAATTTTATGCGATATTCACGGTTGTATGATTCTTAAGGATTAAGGATTAAGGATTAAGGAAGGAGCTCATGGCTCATAGTAAGAGGAAGGATTAAGGATTAAGGATTAAGGAAGGAGCTCATAGTAAGAAAAATGTCATTGCGAGTTTGTGAATGAAAAGGAAAAAACGACTGCAGGGCTTAATCGGCTGGCTAGCTCCCTTTTTTGGACTTATATTGGTCCTGGCCATATTTTCCTCTATCCCGGAGATCCAGGATAGATTTCTCAGAATCGCTAACTTTAAGAGCGTTGCCACTCAGTCGGTGATTGTTGCGTTAGGCGCCCTCGGCATGACCTTGATTATCATCAGCGGAGGAATCGACCTTTCTGCCGCTTCAAACTTAGCACTCTCCAGCGTTATCGTTGCATACGCGATTAGTGCCGGTTTCCATCCTGTTATGGCTTTGTTTTGTGGAATTGTGACAGGAGGTCTTATTGGATTTGTCAACGGGAGCCTTATCACCTCCTTAAGGCTTGTTCCCTTTATTGTCACTTTGGGTATGCTGGGTATAGCTAGAGGCATTGCCAAATGGATTGCAGGAAATCAGAAAATCGATGCGCCTCTAACCTGGGTCAACGAGCTCATGGCAAGGAATCCTCGCCCTTCCTGGCTCCTCATGGCACCGGGAGTTTGGCTTATGATATTTCTAGCTATTGCATTGGCTGTTGTCCTCCGCTATACAGTGTTCGGAAGGCATGTTTTTGCCGTTGGTTCGAATGAAGCGGCGGCACGCCTTTGTGGCATCAGGACAAACAGAACGAAAATTATAATTTATTCCATTTCCGGTCTTTTTTGCGGGCTCAGTGGTGCCATGCAGTTTTCAAGACTGACAGTTGGTGACCCCACAGTGGCCATTGGTTTAGAGCTGGATATTATTGCTGCAGTGGTGATAGGTGGAGGGAGTTTGAGCGGAGGGGAGGGCAGCATCCTTGGCTCAATGATAGGTGTATTCATCATGGCCTTCCTCAGGAACGGGAGCACGATGATGGGATGGCCGAACTATATTCAGGAGATAATCATTGGTGCGATAATTGTTGTTGCCGTCAGTTTAGATCAAATCCGGCATCGCAGGGAAAGATGATATGCGGCCCCTTTAATTCAGAAGGAAAATCTTATTTTGAGAAGTGCTGTGGAACCTGTCTAAAAAATCAGAGAGAGCCTAGTGCCTGGTCGAGATCAGCTATGATGTCGTCGGGGTTTTCAGCTCCCACACAGAGTCTTATCATTTGAGGGGGAACATCTGCCTTTGCGCGGGCCTCTTTTCCTTGCTGCAGGTGAGTGGAAATGGCAGGGATAGTGGCGATACTTTTAATGCGGCCCATATCTCCTGCCCTTAAGATAATCTTGAAAGTGTCAAAGACATGCCTTGCCTTTTGAGGGGGCCCATCTACCCGAAAGCTGAGCAGGTGCCCGTAGCGATTTATTTCATTGCCTTTTCCGTCATCCGAGTCCACCAATTTCATATAATTTTTGGCAAGAGAGTGAAGATGATAACTCTCTAATCCTAAATAATCGACCTGGTAAACCCGGGAGTGTTGACTGAGATATCCTGCGATTTTTTCACTGTTTCGACTGACCAGGTCCATTTTGGAGCGGAGTGTCCTGAGGTCATTCAGGGCAAGAAGAGCATTCAGAGGCGCGGCTGCTGGTCCGGTATCCCTGTAAGGAAGGAACTTAACATATTCGGCAAAACTTTCTTTGAAGAGGGGATGGTCATTTTTTATCTTTGTGACGATAGGTTTGCGGCTGATTAAGGCGCCTCCCATGGCAAGACCGCCTGAAGTGATGGATTTTGTCAGGGAATGGATAACGATGTCTGCACCATAAGCTATCGGTCGCATCAAAGCAGGGGTAGCGCAGGTAGAGTCGATGATAAAGGGAATTTCCCAGGAATGGGCCAAATCTGCAAGAGCCTTGACATCGCAGAACGATTGCTGAGGATTACTTGGAGCTTCTGAGTAGAGGAAGCGGGTGTTCTCATCGATTTTTGTTTTCCACTCTTCGCTATCTTCTTGATGGTGCACCCACCGCACTTCTATTCCCCTTTCCTGCATCTTCCTGATAGAAAAATGCTGAAAAGTGCCTCCGTAGATCTGAATTGAGGAGACAAAGTTTATTTTTTCTGTGCCTTGCTTCTGTTTAACCAGAAAGGAGTCTACAGCTAACATGAGTGCGGACATTCCGGAAGCTGTAACAAGGCAGGATGTATCAGAGCCTGTCTGGTAACCTTCAAGGAGTGCGAGGACCCATTCTAAATAGTAGGTGGTTGGATTAGCGAATCGGGTATAGCACCAGGTTGGGATTAAATAGGCAAGCGCAGCCTCCATTTCATCGGAGTCCCGGTAAGCTTGAGCAGTGGAGAGATAGAGAGGTTCTATGACAGCTCCTTGATTCTGGCTTAAAGCTTCATCCGGGGTATAGAGGCCATGAACGGCTATGGTGTCAAATTTTAGTTTTTTCACCCGATCGGTTTGTTCTTTTTTTTGGTCCAAGATTTTTTTGGCTTGCTCAATATATTTCCTGACACCTGGGCTGTATTGCTGATTCTCGCTCATGTTTCTCCCTTTATGTCAAAGTCTTTAATCTTTTTTCTCAGCTTTGTATTTCTTTATTACAGAGCTCAGTCTCTTTACACCCTCGGCAATCTCATCCTTTGTAGGGTAGGAAAAATTTATCCTCATCGCATTATATCTTTTATATCCTTCAGGATAAAAAACCTCACCTGGGACAAAAGCCACTTTTTTCTCAACGGCTTTGTAGAAGAGATCTAAAGTATTTATATCTTCTGGTACAGTGATCCAGAGGAAAAGTCCTCCCTCCGGTTTTGTCCACACAATATCCATATCCTTGGGGAAATTTTCTTCTATGGTTTCGAGAAAAAAATTCAGCTTTTCGTTGTAATACTTAATGGTCTTCTTGAAGTGGGAGCCCAGATCATATTCTCTCAGAAACGCAGTACAGATATCCTGATTGAGCTTGGCGGTGTTGAGTATATTTGCGCCCTTAATGAAGCTGAATTTATCTATGACCTCTGCAGGGCCTATATTGAACCCGACTCTAATACCGGGACAGAGAATCTTTGAAAAAGTATAAAGACCGATCACATTTCCCTGATTTTCATCCAGCGAATAGATGGAAGGCAGGTGTTCTCCCCGGTATCTCAATTCCCTGTAAGGGCTATCCTCAACTAAAGGGATGCCGTATTTTTTACCCAGTGATAGAAGAGCTAATCTTTTTTCCAAATGCATGGTTATCCCTGAAGGATTCTGGAAATCCGGAACCACATAGATGAATTTGGGTTTTCTTCCATCATTTATGCACTCTTCAATCCCTGCTTCCATGCCTTTAACATCGGATCCATCTTTTTCTATATCTTTGGCTACGTATTGTGCATCTTCCATCTCAAAGGCAGCCAGGGCACCTCCAAATGTGGGGAGATCAATAACGATAGTATCTTTGGGATCAAGGAACAATCTTCCAATAAGGTCTAAGCCATGCTGTCCGGAGGTGGTAATCATGATGTTTTCCGGTTCGATATGAATATTATCTGTCTTAAGATATTCTATTATTGCTTGCATGAGTTTTTTTTCGCCTGGAATGGGAGAATATTGAAGCACGTGAGCCGGATCTTCTTTTAATGATCTTTCTGCAGCTTTTTGGATGATGTCTAAAGGAAAAACATCATTGCTGGGCAAACCCCCGGCAAATGAGATTATTTCCGGATCGCTCAAGTACGCTAAAGTTTTCCCGATGGCATATCCCTCGAAATTTTTCATTAAAGTGGAAAATAACGACTTCATGTTTATCCTCAATTTATATTTATTATATATGAAATGTTTGGCAATAGCTGTTTCATTCTTTTTTTATATTGTAACGATCCGGGGCGTCAAAGACATCTATCACGTTGACTCTTGTGAGAAAGGTGGCTGAATGAACAGTCCCTTCAGGAATGTAGTACCAGTCGCCTTTTCGATAGACATTGGACTTTCCTCCAATGGTTAAGGACATCTCCCCCTCGATCATTATTCCCCACTGGGCGCAGTGGGAATGGGGGGGCACTTCGCCGACGGATTCTATATCGAAAAAAACCACCTGTTGATCGCTGCTCTGGAGAAGCCAGCCTCGCACACCCTTTAGAGGGATATCGATCTCTGGAAGTCTTCTTAACATCTCAGGGTAGGGAGTCCCTTCCCATTTTTTCATGAAATCTTTCATGGTGCTTCCTTTTTTAAATGTCATTGCGAGGCCCGTAGTGCCGTGGCAATTTTTTAAGAAATTCCTGAGTTTACCATATTTTTGCTAGAGACAGGATGAAACATGGCAATCTCTTAGAATACAATTTAAAACAGTCCCTTTACATAGCCGCCATCTATCTGCAAAGCAACTCCGGTTATGTAGCTGGATAGCTCAGAAGCAAGAAATGACACAGCCTGAGCAATCTCTTCCGGAGTTCCCATCCTTCCCATAGGAATTGTTTTTTCGATGTTCCTGTAGAAGTCTTTAACAGTGCCTTTTCCACTTTTCTTGAAAGACCGGGCAAGCTCTTCTATCCTTTCTGTTTTTGTATATCCAGGACAGACCGAATTCACAGTTATCCCATAAGGTGCAAGTTGTTCTGAAAGTGATTTCGAGAATCCCAGAACACCTGCCCGTGCGGTGTTGGAAAGGATCAGTGTATGGATCGGTTGTTTTGCTGAAACAGAAGTCATATTAATGATCCTGCCCCAGCGTTTTTTCTTCATCTGGGGAATGACTTCATAACAAAGATTGGCTGTGCTTAATAGATTGAGTTCCAAAGCATCCCTGTAGTCATCCAAAGAAAAGTCATCTGCCATGCCTGATGGCGGCCCTCCAGCGTTACATACAAGTATTTCGATTGTTCCAAGCTCGTTTAAAACCTGTTCAATCATATTGTGCATCTGGGCCTTGTCCGTGACATCAGCGACAAAAGCCTTTATCTCTCCTCCAGTTTCCGAAGCTATTTCGTCCCTGGTTTTAAAAAGCTTTTTCTTGCCTCTTGAGCAGATAACGACTTTTGAGCCTTCTCTAGAAAGTTGGAAGGCAATCGCTTTTCCAAGGCCCCTACTCGATGCTGCCACCAGGGCCACTCTATTTTTAATGCCTAAATCCATAACTCATCTCCCTCATTTTAGTAAAATCTGCACGGAGCTTACTTTCGGTAAGAAACTTTTGCAAATCTTGTCTCATGGCCCCTTCTTATTATCTCTTTAGCGTCCTTATCGCATCTTATACACTTGTGGTAGATCACATTGCCAATCAGTTCTGCTTTTTCGTTTCTCTCTTCATCTGAGAGGAAATAGGCTTCCATTGTGTCATAGGGACGGGATTCTCCGTCACTCTCATATTTGATCGTTATATTCTTCCCGGCAGCGAGGACTCTATACGCATTTTTCGTCCAGTTGAAGTCAGCCATACCCAGGTCGGGATTGATTCTAAGATGTGCGGCGAGATAAATTTGAGGAAGGCCGGAGGCTTCAAGCTCATCGCAGCATTGGATAAAGGTTTCAGGGGTCACTGCGTTTCCTATGTTGATCTCATAGATCGGAGTCGTGCCGTCATCACGAAGATATTCTTTAAAGATATTCATGAGCATACGCAACTGGATGGCATTTTGAGTGGAAAGCAACATGGATATTTTAAAGGAAAGATTAGGGATTTCTCTTGCGAAGTAGCAGGCGGCTACAATAGTTGACCAGCTGGGATTGAGGAAAAAGTTAGCTCCTGTCTCAAGTGCTGCCCTTGTTATCCCGTCAAGATAGATAAGATGATTATTGTTTCCGACTTCGACCCCTCCCAGATTTCCGAATGCTGTACCCATGTTCTTCAGGATTATCTGGCTCAACCCATTACCCAGATCCCTTCTCTCGAACTTTTCTCCTGTTACTTTTTCTACTCTCTCAAAACGTTCTTCAGGAAGCGGAGTTCCTAAAAGGTTGGTAGAGCAGAATTTGCTGGCCCCCATAATATTTTCAGCCATAGCAAGTGTAACAAGAAGGTTACCGCCGTAGACGTAATTATCGGTCAGGCCTACCACTGAAATCATCTCTGTGGGGAAGAGCACATCCCCGTTCTCTGCAACTTTTTTTATACAATCAAAGGTGGCAGGAGCTGCCTGGAATCCGGAAACCTGGGTTATGCAGGTTCCTTTCTTTGTGACACGAATTTCGTTCTCTTCTAAGAAATCCTCAACTTTGGCAAAGTTTTTTGCATATTCTTCAGCTTTCTCCAGCATCTCTGTGAACCCTTTTTCTCCAGCGATTTTTTTCCTGGTTTCATATTTCCTTAAGAACTCTATTTTTTTTGAGATCTCTTTTGCACCTCCGTAGGAGCCACTCAAGGCATCCATGGCTTTGATGTCTTTATCGCTTAAGAGTTTGAAGTGCATTTTTCCCTCCTTTTCACTTCTCAAATTCATTTTGAGAGATGGTGGTGAATGGCTAACATGTCGGTGAGGATAGAATAGCCTGTCTCTATTTTTCCTGCGCCTGGCCCTTGGATCGTTACATTTCCAAGCAAGTCCAGGTCAAAGGTTAAAGCATTCCTGGCACCCATCACTCCAGCCAGAGGATCAGAAAGAGGAAGCTTTTGCGGAGAAACGCTGGCACTAATGCTTCCGCTTTCTTTCTTGGCCGATGCGATGAGCTTATACCTGAATCCTTCTTCCTTTGTATTTAAGATTTCTTCTTTGGAAAGGGCGCTGATTCCCTCCCTCTTCGCATCAGAAGGCTTGATATTGCCTCCAAGAAAGACGTTGGTGAGGATGACAATCTTTGCCAGGGCATCGTAGCCTTCCACGTCCGCCGTAGGATCAGCCTCTGCATAGCCCAGTTTTTGGGCCATGCGAAGTGCTTCTTCATAATCCATATTTTCTTCTTCCATTTTCGAAAGGATGAAATTAGTCGTTCCGTTAAGGATTCCTTTTATTTCTTTGATCTCGTTTCCGGCTAATCCGCTTTCGAAAAAATTGAAAACCGGCGTTCCGCTCATAACCGTTCCCTCGATCATGAAAAAAAGATTGTTCTTTTGTGCCAAATTGTTTAATTCGGCGTAATAGAGCGCTGCAGGTCCTTTGTTGGAAGTCACCACATGCTTCCCAGTATCGAGGGCTTTTTTGATGTGGCTTGTTGCCGGTTCCGCTGTTTCGATATCCGTGTATGTCAATTCAGCAATGATATCCGCATCACATTTCTCGATTATCTCCAGAGCTTCCATTCCTCCTGCTTCGTTTGGCTTTCCTTCCAGGTATTCGTCAATTTTATTCCCATTGCTTAAGATCTGCAGGAGCTCGTTTATGTTTATGCCTTCTGGCATCAAAAGTGTGCCTTTTAATTTATCACATATAGCTACAATTTTTGTTTCAAAGTTAAACGTGTTGCTTAAATATCCACTTTTTTTATCAAGGATCTCCAAAAAACCTTGGCCCACCGTACCGCAGCCGATAAGAGCTATTTTATATTCCATTATTAAATCCTCCTAACTTGAATTATTCATAAAAACTGCCGATACTTATATTTAATATACATGATATCAGCATTCTTTTTCCGGGAATCAGGGAATTCACTCTGTTGGAAAAAAGAATATATCATATTCATTTTAGAAAGCAAAGTGTTTGGGGTCGTTGACTTCAGTATTTCAATTTTCTATGATTGTTTCGCTTTAAAAAGAGTTAAGGACTTTAAGACATTTAAGCTCAACCCTCCATACAAAATGGAAGTAACGTTCAAAGATGAAGAACGTGCCGAGAACGCTTCCTGGATTCCGGGCGCAAAAAGATCAGGAAATACATCTGTTTCGTTTATCAGCAATGACTTTATGGAAGTGTTGAAGTTCTTCCGGCTGGCAAGGTAGGGGGACCGAGTCATCATTCACCGCTGAGTATTCCAAAAAAGCAGAGATTATAAAGGGATTAAAAAAAAGGGGACTCCTCAGCGTCCCCTTTTTTCTTTTTAAATAAAAAACTTCCCGTTGAACTTGGCAATCTCGACTCGTGAATAATCCACGTTATGAAGTCGTAATGTCCTTTTTTTGTGCTCTGAAGATTCGTATTCTGTTTTTTCTTTACTTCTTAACCTGCTCTTCGATCCAGTCAGTGGTGATACTCTTGGGTCTTTCGATGGCCAGACCAATAGCCCTGTCCCAAATCAGTGAGGCAAGGACGCCGATGGCACGGGATGCACCGAAGAACACGGTGTAGAAGTCATGCTCTGTGACTCCATAGTGGAGGAGCAAACAGCCGGAGTGAGCATCAACATTGGGCCAGGGATTTTTCGCCTTGCCGTGTTCCTTTAGAATATCAGGAGCAACTTCATAGATGGCGCTGACAACTTTGAAAATCTCATTATCGGGAAGGTGTTTAAGAGCGAATTCACGTTGGGCCATATACCTGGGGTCTGTTGACGGAGAACAGCATGTCCGTATCCGGGAATGACCTTACCGGAATTCAGAGTGTCCCACAGATATTTTACCAGCTGGTCTTTGGTGGGAACTCCTCCCAGATCTTCCTTCACTTCCATGATCCAGCGGAGAACTTCCTGATTGGCCAGGCCGTGTAGAGGTCCGGCTAATCCGTTCATTCCGGCAGACAGGGCATAATAGGCATCGGAAAGGGTAGATCCAACAAGGTGAGTGGTGTGGGCTGAAACATTTCCTCCTTCGTGGTCGCTGTGAATGACAAGATAAAGACGCATGAGTTCTTTGAAGTTTTCCTCTTCTATTCCGACCATGTGAGCAAAGTTTCCACCCCAGTCCAGATTGGGATCAGCAGGAATGTGTTCATCGTTCTTGTAGGATTTGCGGTAGATGTAAGAAGCGATCAAGGGGAGTTTGGCCAGAAGGTTCATCGCATCGTCAAACATGGGATCCCAGTATTCCATCTTGCTCATGCCTTCTCTGTATTTTTGGGCAAAGATGGAATCTTTCTGGAGGGCGAGGATACCCTGTGAGAACTGGGTCATAGGGTGGGTATCTTTGGGGATAGCGTTGAGGATATCGATGAGGTAGTCAGGAAGAGTGCTCCGGTTCCGCCATTCTTCTGTGATTGCCTTAACATCGTCATCGGTAGGTAATTCACCGGTGAGTAGAAGGTAAAATATACCCTCGGGAAGAGGTTCTTCACCACCCGGAGCCTTGGGTAATTTTTCTCGAAGCTCTGGGATGTTGAAACCACGAAATCGAATTCCTTCATAGGGGTCAAGAGCAGATGTCTCTGTGACCATACACTTCACCCCGCGCATTCCACCGTAGGCTTGTTTTACGGTGACTTCTGAGATCGATGTATCACCGTGTTCTTTGAGGATCGAGCCTACCTTCTCGCGCATGGGGCCGATTTTTGAAGCGAATTTTTCCTTTAATGAAGCCATTGAGAAAACCTCCTTTAAGCGGTTAAGAAAAATTATTTCCCTAATTTGAGAAATGAGTTATATATATATATCATTGTCTGCAGATGCTGTCAATTAAATTTATTTAAATGTTGACTTTTAACGCTTGAAAGAGTTTATTATTTACAATTCTTTCTTTGAGGAGATAAAAATGGAAATTGTTTTGGTTTTTCTCATTGCCATTGGCGCTCTTTTGATATTGGTTATAGGGATTTACAATGCCCTGATAAGATTGAGAAACCGGTGTAATAATGCATGGGCACAGGTGGATGTGCAGCTAAGGCGAAGGTATGACCTTATTCCTAACCTGGTGGAGACAGTCAAGGGATATGCCAAGCATGAGAGAGAAACATTCCAAAAGGTCACAGAAGCTCGTTCCAAAGCCATAAATGCGGGAACAGTCAAAGAGCAAGGAGTAGCGGAAAACATGCTTACTGGAGCATTAAAATCGCTTTTTGCTGTTGTTGAAAACTATCCTGATCTCAAAGCCAATCAAAATTTCTTGATGCTTCAGGAGGAGCTGGCAGGGACAGAAGGAAAGATCGCTTATGCCAGACAATTCTATAATGACATGACGATGAAGTTTAATGTCAAACAGCAGGTTGTTCCTTCCAACATAATAGCCAGTATGTTCAACTTCAAAGAAAAAGAGTACTTCGAGATTGAAGAACCAGAGGCAAGGGGTCCCGTTAAAGTGGAATTTTAATCAGGACATTGTTCTAAGCCAGAACTGGTCAATGGTTCGATATGTATGAACAAATCTCCAGCAATAAATGGAAATCATTCTTCCTCATTCTGTTTTTTCTCTGTCTCATATTTGTTTTAGCCTGGATACTTGGAGAACAGACCGGCCTGGGTTCTCAGGCCTTGATCTTAGCTGTTATTATAGCTGTGGCCATGACTTTCGGAAGTTATTACGCGAGCGATAAAATCGTTCTGGCAATCAGCAGAGCCAAACCGGTAGAGAAAAAAGATTATCCTTATCTGTACAATGTTGTGGAGGGATTAGCCATTGCAGGAGAATTACCCAAGCCTCGCTGTTATATCATTGATGACACAGCGCCTAATGCCTTCGCTTCAGGCCGCAATCCGAAAAATTCAGTTATAGTGGTAACAAAAGGCCTGCTCCAGAAATTAAACCGGGCGGAGCTTGAAGGTGTGATTGCCCATGAGATGGCACACATTAAAAATTATGATGTGCTTCTTATGACGTTGACCGTTGTCATGGTTGGAGTCGTTGTCCTCCTCAGCGATTGGATGCTCCGCAGTTTTATCTGGGGTGGAGGGAAGAGAAGAAGAAGCAGT
>DAOUYU010000014.1 GCA_030673995.1 Candidatus Aminicenantota bacterium | reverse complement strand
TAAACGGGTAAACCTATCAAAACAATAGACAGGCCAAAAAGACTTTCTACCGGGTCAGATATTATTTGATTGGCAACTATAGCAAATGACGAAATGATAAAAAGGGCAGGGACGACAGGAAATCTCCGGATTGAAAAACCTCGGGTAAAACCAGACCTGCTCCGGAGTAAAAACAAGCCGATGGCCATTAAGCCAAAGAAGATCCACTCGGTATAAACGACTCTGGTGAAGAGTTTTTTATATGTGCCGGTTGCTACCAGGATCGATGACCAGACTGCTTGGATGACGATAGCTCTATGAGGCGTACGGAACCTTGGATGTATTGCACCGACCCACCGAAACAAAAGGCCATCTCTTGCCATGGAATAATAGACACGAGGCCCGCAGAGGATAATGCCGCTTAAAGCGCCGAATGTTGAAAAAATAACCAGGGCTGACATGAACGAACCACCTCCGTGTCCGATAAGAGCATCTGCTGCATCCGCGACGATTTTCTTGGAAGAGGCAACGACCTCTAAAGGCAAAACATACATGTATACCGCATTCATCGCAATATAACATAAAGTGACTATCGCTGTTCCCAACATCAATGCACGCGGTATAGTCTTGCGCGGATTGACGGTTTCCTCGGAATTATAAGTGACCATGTGCCAGCCTCCAAAGGCGAAAAGACCGGCTGCTAAAGCGAGGAAAAAACTATTAACGGGAATTTTGCTACTCACGATACCATCCGTTACAAAATGCTCGGGGATTCTGGAACCAAGCACAAAGCCAAGTACAATAATAAAAACTATGGCAATAACCTTTCCCAGAGTAAATAAAGTTTGTACTGTACTTCCCTGTTTTACGCCAAGGTAATTAATAGCAGAAATCAAAACAATAACAGCAATCGCAATACATTTCTTTGATGTATGACTCACGGGAACAAGAACAGCACTATAACGGGCAAAGATAACTGCGATCGCTGCAATAATTCCCGAATGCATGATCCAAAACATACTCCATCCCCACAAGAAGCCAAGCGAAGGGGAATACGCCTCTTTCAGATAAATATAGACCCCTCCGGATTGAGTAAAGATAGAAGCCAATTCCGCACAGACCAGCGCACCGAAAAAGGTCAATATTCCTGCAACCAGCCAGACGAGGAAAACTCCGCCTACCGAAGGCACCTGTCCGGTTATTTCTGAGGGCTGGACAAAAATGGATGCCCCGATTATAGTGCCTGCAACCATCGCCGTTGCGTGAGGAAGACCTATGACCCGCCGTAATTTTGGAGTTTCTGAAGTGTTCATTTGTTAATAATAAAGTGATTGCCACGCTGCGCCCGCAATGACATTTTTTTCTATGAGCTCTGGATTCCCGCTTCCGCGGGAATGACGGGAGTGATGAGCTTCTTCTACTCCTTAATCCTTACTCCTTAATCCTTAATCCTTAATCCTTTAATCCTTACTCCTTCTTCCTTCTATGAGCTATGAGCTATGAGCTTCTCCTTAAAATGCATTCTTTATATGATGAATGGCGTATCCTTCATCTTCATCAAAATGCAGAGATAGAACATCAAACCGGCATTCAACATCTTGAAGGTTATTTTTTGCTAGAAAACCCCACGCAATTTTTTTGATTTGTTTCTGTTTTGAAAAGGTGACAGATTCTTCGGGGAGGCCGAACTTTCTGCTTTTCCTCGTCTTGACTTCCACGAAGACCAGCGCCTTCCGGTCATAGGCGATAATGTCAATCTCTCCTCTGTACATGCGGAAGTTTTTAGCGACTATCTTGTATTTTTTATTTTTTAAGTATTGAAGGGCAACTTCCTCGCCTGCTTTTCCAAGTACATATGGCGTTAATTCTTCTTTATTCAAAACCTTTCCTTCATCACGAGGAATAAAAAAATTATTTCTTTATCTTCCACCTCACGCCATCTTTTGTATCTTCTAAAACTATTCCCTGCTGCAGAAGTTCTTTGCGGATCTCATCGGCCAGCTTATAATTGTTTTCCTGACGAGCCTTCTCTCTTTTTTCTATCCTGCTCATCATTTCAGATGGTAGACCCATCTCTTTCTCTTCCGGGAGAACAGCCAGGACTTGATCGAGAGAATGGATAGATGATACAAGGTTTTCTGCATCTGTCCTGTAAACTTTTTCTTGAAAAATCAAGGTGTTAACTTTCCTGATCATCTCAAAGATCGCAGTGAGAGCCACAGAGATATTCAAATCATCGCTGAGACCTCTTTTAAATTTTTTATTCATATCAGATATGAGCTTAGAAATTCTCTTGTTCTCTCCTTCCTCAAAGGAACGGTTCTCGAGCTCATAGAGGAAGTCCTTAATCCTCTGTAGAGAAGCGCCGGCCTGTTCGAGGGCATCGAAGGTGAAATTAAGCATTTTTCGATAGTGGGTGGAAAAAAGGAGAAAACGAAGAGCCGAAGTGTCGAGATTCCTTTTAAGCAGGTCCCTCAGGGTGTAAAAATTTCCCTTGGATTTTGACATCTTTTCACCATCAACGATAAGATGTCGGCAATGGAGCCAGGTCTTGACGAATGTCTTCCCTGAATAAGCTTCAGACTGGGCAATTTCATTCTCATGATGGGGAAAAATGTTATCCACTCCGCCGCAATGGATGTCAAACGTCTCTCCCAGGTATTTCGAGCTCATAACCGAACACTCGATATGCCATCCCGGCCTTCCCGAACCAATTTCAGTCTCCCAGAAAGGTTCCCCTTCTTTTTTATTTTTCCAGAGCGCAAAGTCCTGGGCACTTTCTTTCTCGTACTCATCCGATTCAATCCTCTGGCCCTGCTTAAGCTCCTTGAGGTTCATCTTGGAGAGCTTTCCGTAATCAGGAAACTTGGCTATGCTGAAATAGACAGAACCATCTTTTTTGTAAGCATAGCCCTTCTGGATAAGGCCCTTTATCATCTTGACCATGTCCGGGATATGTTCAGTGGCTTGTGGATAATGATCGGCTTCAGCGATGTTTAATATTTTGATATCTTCAAAGAAGGCATCGGTATATTTTTTTGTGTATTCTTGAAGTTTTACTCCCTGAGCATTGGCGCCCTTGATAGTCTTGTCATCCACATCAGTGATATTCATGACATGAATGACTTTGTAACCCATGAAAACAAGGAATCTTTTAAGCAGATCTTCAAATATATAAGCCCTGAAATTTCCGATATGGGCATAATCATAAACAGTTGGACCACAGGTGTAGAGCTTGATCTCCCCAGAGGTAATGGGTTTTAAAGGCTCTAATTTTCCACTCAGAGTGTTGAAGAATTGAATCATGAGACCATATTATTATTATAACAATTTATTAGAGTCAACCGTTTTAATAAAGAGAGAAACGCTCCCTTCGGTCACCCGCATTAACATCTTATTTTGCTTTTCTTATATTTTCAACTTTTCTTGCCTACTTAGCTTTTAGAAAGATTGACCGTGCAGGGTATTTGTGTGATAATTTTGAATTTCAAAGAGGCAAATGAAGACATGAAAACTCTGATCGGAATTAGGTCTGAAGATAAGAATCCATGGGAAAGAAGAGTTCCTCTCATTCCCACACATGTTCGAGAAATCATCCAGAACCATCCGATTGATATTTGGGTTCAGCCCTCTTCAATCCGTATCTTTCCTGACCAAGATTATGTTCAAGAAGGAGCAAAAGTCGAAGAAAACCTCGCTCCCTGCTCAATCATTTTTGCCTTAAAGGAGATTCCCCTTCATTTTTTCAAAAAGGAAAAAATCTATGTCTTCTTTTCTCACACAATAAAAGGACAGCCTCATAATATGCCCATGCTTCAAAAAATGATAGAGCTTGGGTGTACCCTGATCGACTATGAAAAAATAGTCGATGAAAAAGGACAGCGGTTGTTATTCTTTGGAGAGCAGGCCGGCCAGGCCGGAATGATCGACACCCTCTGGGCTCTGGGACAGCGGTTGGATCACGAGAAAAAGCAAAATCCCTTCTCCTCGATAAAACTGGCCTACGATTACGGAAGCCTCGTTGAAGCCAAAGAGGAAATTAAAAAGGTGGGGTGGCAAATACAAAAAAACGGTCTTGACCGCTCTCTCGTTCCCCTGGTTTGCGGCTTTTTAGGATACGGCCATGTCTCCCGGGGAGCACAGGAGATATTCCACCTCCTGCCTTATGAAGAGATTAAACCTGAAAAAATCAACTCGTTTTTTGAGGAAAAAAATTACTCCGCTATTAGACTTTATAAAGTTGTCTTCAAAGAAGAACACATGGTTAGGCCCAAAACGCCTGCTCACAAATTCGACCTTCAGGACTATTACGACTCCCCCGAAAAATATGAGCCTGTATTCGAGCTTTACATCCCTTGCCTCACAATACTGGTCAATTGTGTCTATTGGTCACCCATGTATCCAAGGTTCGTAACAAAAAAATATCTGAAAAAACTTTACAGTTCGGAGGAGCTACCCCGTCTTCGGGTTATCGGGGATATCTCCTGTGACATAGAAGGATCGGTTGAGTGCACAGTTCAGGCAACGTCCCAGGAAAAACCTGTTTTTGTCTACAAGCCCATAGAAAACAGTGCAAAAGACGGGATTGAAGGAAGAGGACCTGTTGTAATGGCCGTAGATAATTTACCAGCAGAGATACCTCTTGAATCTTCGATATTTTTCAGCAATGTTCTCAAGCGTTTTGTTCCTGCTATTGCCGGTGCGGATTTTTCAAAAGGTTTTGAAAACTGTTTTCTTCCCGAGGCTGTAAAAAAAGCTGTGATTCTTTTCCAGGGACAATTCACCCCGGATTATGAATATATGAAAAAATTTGTGAACCTGGATTATTAACGAGTCGAGATTGCCGCAGACGCAAGGCGGCGGCCCATGAAGCTGTGGTAAGCCCACCGCGAATGGGCCGCAACGAAGCAGCTGTGGTGAGATCGGCTCGCCCGCAGGGTAAAAAATGCCGATTACAAATAAAAAAGAATACAAAATAGAATTGATTCTCATGACATTGTTAGATATCATACAAATAAGCTGATATCATCAAAACAGATGAAGGTATCGGCAGTTTTTATGAATAATTCAGATAATATATGAGGAGTGTCATCATGAAAAAAATACTGATCCTGGGCGCAGGCCTGGTAGCAAGACCCCTGGTCAGGTATCTTCTTGACCAGCCTGATTATGAGGTCGAAGTCGCCAGCCGTACAGTCAGTAAAGCTGTGAAACTCATTGACAACCATCCCCAGGGAACAGCCAGTGAGCTGAACCTCAAGGATGAAGAAGGTCTAAAAGAAAAAATCGCACAAGCGGATGCTGTGATCAGTATGGTTCCTTATTCTTTTCATCCCAAGGTTGCCAAGTACTGTATCGATTATAAAAAAAATATGGTTACGACATCCTATGTAAGCGAAGTTATGAAAAACTTGGACGCCGAAGCTAAAAAAGCAGGGGTTTTGATCCTTAACGAAGTCGGCCTGGATCCGGGAATTGACCATATGGAAGCCATGAGAATCATTCACGAAGTTGAGGGAAATGAAGGAGAAATCCAGAGTTTTATCTCGTACTGTGGCGGTTTACCTGCCCCTGAAGCAAACACCAATCCTTTTGGCTATAAATTTTCCTGGAGTCCAATTGGAGTCCTTCTGGCTGGTAAAAACTCTGCCCAGTATCTGAAAGATGGAGAGCAGATATTCATTCCAGACAAAGATCTGTTCAGTCATTATTCATTGATCAACATCGAAGGGCTGGGTGAATTTGAGGGTTACCCCAACAGAAACTCTCTCCCCTATATACAACTTTACAGTATTCCTTCTACAAAAACGATGCTTCGGGGAACGCTGAGGAATAAAGGATGGTGTCCGGCACTGAAAAAAATTGTGGACCTGGGACTCCTGGATGAAGGAGAAGAAGACTGGTCCGGATTCACATACAAAGATTTTCTATATAAACTGATGAATGATCCAGCTGAAAAGGATATTAAAAAAGCCCTGAGCAATTATCTCGGCATTGAAGAAAGCTCCGATATTATAAGCCGCTTTGAATGGCTCGATCTTTTAAGCGACAATTCCCTTCCATTAACGAAGGGTTCCGCTCTAGATATTTTAGGGGCTAAGATGCTGGAAAAACTTCAGTATGAGGAGGGGGAGAGGGACATGATCATACTCCAGCATCAGTTTATAGCTTCCTATCCCGGAGATAAAAAGGAAAAAATCACTTCTACTCTGACCGACTTTGGAATTCCCCATGGTGATACTTCAATGGCCAGAACCGTTGGACTTCCTGCAGCCATAAGCACAAGACTTATCTTAGAAGCGAAAATACAGATAGCAGGTGTTCATATCCCGGTTATTCCTGAAATCTATGCACCCATTCTTCAAGAACTCAAAGAATTGGGCATTATCTTCAAAGAAAAGAGGGAGGACATTTAAGAATTGACAAAAAGGAAGAAGATTCCTATTTTTTATTCTGGGAGGTTAAATTGAATCGCAAACCTGCGGTAGCGGGCTATTTTTATCCGTCCAGAGAAGAAGCCCTCCGAAAAATGATCGAGAGAATGGTGGACCCTGGAAGTCAAAAAGAAAAGGCCATCTGTGTGGTCTCACCTCATGCTGGATTTGAATACTCCGGCCCTGTAGCAGGAGCAGTTTTTTCCTCAGTCCAGCTTCCGGATATCTTCGTCATCCTTGGTCCAAGTCATGGAAGCATGTTATCCCGCATCGGAATTATGAAAGAAGGCACTTGGGAAACTCCTTTGGGCCATACTCCGATTGAATCCCGGCTTGCAGAGCTCATCATGAATCATTCCCAGCTCATTTCTGAAGACCCAACAGCCCATTCAAAAGAACATTCTCTTGAAGTTCAGCTTCCTTTCATTCAGTACTTCAAGAAGGATGTTTCGATCGTTCCTTTATGTATTTCTTATCATGCTTCGTTTGAGGAACTGGAAGAGCTGGGCAAGGCCGTCTCTCAGGGAATAAAAGACTTTAAAAAAGAAGTGATGATTGTTGCCAGTACCGATATGAGTCATTTCGTGAGCCGGGAAGTCGCGGAGAAAAAAGACTTTTTAGCGATTGACAAGATCCTTGAGATGGATCCCAAGGGTCTCTATGAAATCGTTCAAAGTGAAGATATCAGCATGTGCGGCTATCAATCCACCACATCTGCTTTAATTGCTTCAAAGGAATTAGGAGCACAGGGGGCGACCCTCATAAAATACCAGACCTCAGGGGACACAACAGGAAATTACTTTGAAGTTGTCGGTTATGCCGGAATCAGAATAAGCTGAATCCATTATTGTTCCGTTTGCTATTATGAGGATCTGGCAGGATTCTTACCTTTTCATTACGAGCAACAAGAGGAAACACAGCCATATCATATAACCTGGATTATTCATTTCAAAATGTTCAGCATGGATATAAGCTCATTTGACAATATTTAAGGTTTAATGCTATAAAATTTCTGGAGTTGTGAAGTGAAAATTGTTGTTTTGAGGGATAAAGATAAGCAGATCCTCAATTTAATTGTGGACAGTTACCTTAGAATCGGAAATCCCATAAGCTCAGGATTTATTGCACAAAAGGTCCAGATATCTGTTTCTCCGGCTACTGTAAGAAACATAATGGTCAAGCTGGAGAAACAGGGATTTCTCTTCCAACCTCATACATCCGCGGGACGAATTCCTACAGATAAAGGCTTAAGATTTTATGTCAACAATTTGCTCTCTGAAGCCCTGCTTCCAGATTATATGATTGATTTTCCATCTGAAAATCAATCTCTTATTAAGGGCGATTTTAACTCCCTTCTTAGCGAGGTTTCTAAGATATTGTCAGAATGTTCAGATAATTTAGGTTTTGTGCTTTCTCCTGGAATATCAAAGATTCATTTCAGTCACATTCGTTTTATCAAGATAGCCGAAAATAAAGTCATTAGCATTTTGAGCACGACTTCTGACTTTGTCCTGACTGAAATCGTCCAGACAAATACTTATTTCACTCAGGTCGAGCTTGACAGAGCTTCTCAGTATATCAATCAGAACTTCAGAGGAAAAAATCTACTTTATGTCCGAAATTATCTCCTTCGTGAACTCCCTAAATACAAAATAAACTATGAAAATATAATCGATAAATTGATTTCTCTCCTAAAAGCTTACATTTCCCAAGAAGAACAACAAGGTCAAATCTTTCTTCAGGGAACTCCGAAGCTTTTGGAAAAACATGATCTTTTTAATATGGAGAAGTTAAAAGCTCTTTTCCAAAATTTTGAAGAAAAGGCAAAACTTGCAAGGCTGCTCTCTGACTTTATCAGCCTTGAAAATGTAAAAGTATTAATTGGCTCGGAATTAGACGTACTGGATACTTCTGATTGCTCCCTTATCCTTTCTCATTATGGAGACCACAACCAGGTTTTAGGTTCTCTTGGCATAATCGGCCCGAAAAGAATCCCTTATAAGAAAATTATTCCCATAGTGGATTATGTTGCCAAAAGATTAAGTCAAATGATCACTTACAATCCATAAGGAGAAAATATGACAAAAAAAATCAAGATAGAATCTGCAGGAAATAAAAAAAAAGAACAACCAGCCTCTAAGAAAGAAGACAGTAAAGATAAAGAAATTAAATTTAAAGCTTTGAAAGATAAACTGAAGAAACGTGAATCAGAGGCCAAGTTTCTTAAAAAGGAGCATAAGGAGCTTAAAGGAGAGCATAAAGAACTCAAAGGAAAATACTTGAGAAAGGCCGCAGATATGGAAAATTTAAGGAAAAGAGTCGCACGAGAAAAAACCGAATTCTATCGATATGCTCTCACCGAATTTATAAAAGAGCTCTTCGTTATACTGGATAATTTTGAAAGAGCATTAGAAAGCAAGGAAGATAGCATGAGCCTTAGACAGGGTATTGAGATGATATACAAACAATATACAGATCTATTGATGAAACAAGGAATTAAAGCTATTGAAACAAGGGAAAAGAAGTTTGATCCATATCTCCACCAGGCTTTCATTACCGAAGAATCTGAAAATGTTGATGAACCCCAGATTGTAGAGGAATTGCAGAGAGGTTACACTCTCTATGACAGGCTCCTTCGTCCGGCCCTTGTGAAGGTTTTAATTCCCAAAAAAAAGGATAACTAACATGGCTCATATAATCGGAATCGATTTTGGAACGACTTATTCTTGTATTGCACACTTAGAAGGAGGGATACCACAAGTCATCCCTAATCTGGATGGCCTTCCAACCACACCTTCTGTAGTAAGCTTCACTGAATCTGGCGATAAACTCATCGGCAACCTGGCCTTAAGACAGGCAGTAACCAATCCTAAAAATACCATATCTGCCATCAAAAGACTCATGGGTAAAAAATTCAGTGCGGAAGATGTAGAAGAAATAAAAAAGAAAATGCCCTATTCACTTGCAAAGGCAGGAAATGGTGATATTGTGATTAGTATAGAATCAAAAATGGTCAGTCCACAGGAAATTTCATCGATGATTTTAAGCTATTTAAAAGAATGTGCTGAATCATTCTTTGGAGAGGAAGTGACTGAAGCTGTTATCACCGTCCCTGCTAGCTTTAATGACCACCAGCGAAAAGCCACCAAGGACGCAGCAAAAATTGCTGGATTAAAAGTGGCACGAATGATAAATGAACCAACGGCAGCAAGCTTAGCTTACGGATATGAAACAGAAAAAAATGCTACTGTGGCCGTCTACGATTTAGGTGGAGGAACTTTTGACATCTCTCTTTTGGAAATCAATAATGGCGTTTTTCATGTTTTAGGAACTAACGGAAATTCCTTTCTCGGCGGAGAAGACTTTGATAACCGTATTGTAGAATGGATATTAGAAGAATTCAAAGAGGAGACCCAAATCGATTTATCTCAGGATAAACTAGCCCTCCAGAGGATAAAAGAAGCAGCCGAAAAGGCAAAACGAGCGCTTTCTTTCTCAGAGGAAAGCGATATTCATCTCCCCTTCATCTATTCTGATGAATCCGGTGCAAAACACCTGATAAAAACACTCACAAGACCAACATTAGAAAAACTAACAAACGACCTGGTTTTAAAAACTCTTCCTTATATAGAAGAAACGCTCGAAGAAAGTAGATTAAAGCCCGAAAACATCGATGATGTTATTTTAGTCGGGGGGCAAACACGAATGCCTCTGATAAAGCATATGATTTCTGATTTTTTCGGGAAAAAACCTGTAGAAAATATTAATCCTGATGAGATTGTGGCTATGGGAGCCGCCGTCCAGTCAGGAATTCTGAAAGGAAAAACTAAAGAATCTCTTATTCTTCTGGATGTGACTCCTCTCTCTTTAGGAATTGAAACAGAGAATGACACTTTTTTCAAACTGATAGAAAAAAATACAACCATTCCAACCAAAAGGACAAAAGCTTTTACGACGGTATACCACAACCAGCAAAGGGTGCAGGTTCATGTTCTCCAGGGAGAGAGTCAAAAAGCATCGGAGAATACGTCTCTTGCAAAATTTGACCTCGTTGGAATTGAACCTTCTCCATCCGGAGTTCCTCAGATAAATGTATCTTTTGAAATTGACGCTAGTGGCATTGCAAAAGTTTCTGCCAAGGATATAGATTCAGGAAGAATAAGGCGGATTGAAATTAATCCATCCTCAGGCCTCTCTGAGGATGAAATAGATAAAATCATGGGTAAGGAGACAAAGGAAGACAGCAGCTAACCTGGATAAGTCAGGCTAAAAAACAAATGATAAAGAAAGATTATTATGAAATACTCGGCCTCTCACAGAATTCCACTTCAGAAGAGATAAAAAAGTCCTACCGTCAAATGGCTCTCAATTTCCATCCGGACAGGAATCCTGGCAACAAAGAGGCTGAAGAAAAGTTCAAGGAGGCGGCAGAAGCCTATAGCGTCCTTATAGATCCTGAAAAAAGGTCTATTTATGACCGATATGGCCAAGACGGACTGCGGGGAGAAGGATTTTCCGGTTTTACGGGCTTTAATTCTTCTATTTTCGAAGATTTCGAAGATATTTTGGGGAACTTCTTCAATTTTGGCTTTAGAGATATTTTTGGAACCCAGCAACGAGAAGGGGCATATTATCCCCAAAGGGGGAGAGACCTTGTTCTAGAATTTGAAATCACTCTAGAGGAAGCTGCTTTCGGTACAGATAACGAAATCAAGCTTAACCGGGTGGAGATCTGTCCCATCTGCGATGGCACAAAGCTTCGTCCCGGCACTCAAAAATCAGTCTGCCGACATTGCCAGGGCAGAGGACAGGTCCGCTATCAACAGGGTTTTTTTGCGATCATGCGTGCCTGCCCTCAGTGTAAGGGGTCAGGAGATATTATTACAACTCCCTGCGAGGAGTGTCGTGGTTCCGGAAAGGTAAAGAAAAAAAGAGAATTAAAGATAAAAATCCCAGCCGGCGTTGATAATCACTCTAAACTCAGAATAGAAGGAGAAGGAGAAGCTGGAGACAGAAGTGCTCCAAGAGGAGACCTCTATGTGGTTATCCGTACCAAAAAGCACGATTTTTTTGAAAGAGAAGAAAACAACCTTTACTGCGAAATCTCAATACCCTTTACTCAGGCTGCCCTGGGGGCAAAAATTGAAATTCCCACTCTTGAAGAGAATGAAGTTCTTAAAATTCCAGCAGGAACTCAATCAGGTGAAATGTTCAGGATAAAAGGAAAAGGCATAAAAAGCCTTCAAAGCTACAGAAAAGGAGACTTATTCGTTAAGGTCAATGTCAAAATCCCTGATAATTTAACGAAGCAGCAAAAGGAATTGCTGCGGCACTTTGCAGAATCCAGGGGTGAAAATCCTGAAGCCATAAATCGAGACATTATTAACAAGAAAAAAAATATCATTCATTAGAGCAAATTTTGACTTCAAATCGTTTCTTTATTAACAGAAACAGCCTCCATTCCGGTACTGTTCTACTTCAAGGAAAGGAACATCGTCACTTAAGCAGAGTAGCCAGAATAAAACCAAAGGAGAAAATCTGGCTTTTCGACGAGTCAGGCACAAATTATCTGGCCAGAGTCGAAAAAATAGATAAAGATATAACACAATTATCCATCATCAAGAAAATGGAAAAAGAAGAGCCCAGGGTTAAGATCACCCTGGCACAAGCACTTTTAAAATCAAAAAAAATGGACATGATTCTCCAGAAATCGACAGAATTGGGAGTCAAAACCATTATCCCTGTAATAACCGCTCGGACAGTGGTAAAAATCAACGGAAAAATTGAAAACAAAATGGAAAGATGGAAAAAAATTACGCGGAGCGCAACCAAACAAAGCCAGAGGTCTCATTTACCCCGCATCCTGTCTCCAGTACATCTTAAGGACCTGATCAAGAGAAGAAATGAAGAAAAAAAGCTATTATTAAGCGAAAACAAAGGAAAATATTTAAAAGAAATATTGACCCAAAGCTCCGGTTCAGAAATTCAAAAAGAAGAGCTTCCTTTTTCCGTTCTTGTACTCGTGGGCCCTGAAGGTGGCTGGGCAGAAGAAGAGGAGGAATATATTTTGAATAATGGTTTCGAGGCGGTCACCCTTGGCAGACAAATACTCAGAGCAGAGACGGCTGCCCTTTGCAGTCTGGCGTTAATATCACATTTTTGGAATATATGAGATGTTTCTCCAGGGACAAAAAGTAGGCAAATACGAGATATTGCGATCCTTAGGAAGCGGTGGCTTTGGCTCTGTTTTCCTGGCAAAAGATACCTGGCTCAATATAAAAGTGGCAATCAAAGTTCCCCATAAACAATCTCTTGAGCTCTTCAAACTTCTTAAAGAGCCAAGACTTCAGGCCGCCCTGAACCACCCGAATATTGTCCGCATGCTTTCGGCTGAGAAAGAAAATAAAGTTTTTTTTATGGTGATGGAATATATTAAAGGAAAAACTCTGGAGAAAATATTAGAAAAAATAAAAATTCTGGACATAGAAAAGGCCATTGATTACATCACCCAAATCTCCTATGGCATTGATCATGCTCACAAAAATAAAATCATCCACAGAGATCTCAGGCCTTCGAACATCCTTATCTCAGAGGACGGGACTGCAAAAATCACAGATTTCGGAACATCCGCATGGCTAAACAATGTCCCTTATGCATCAACGAGAATCGGCTCTCCTCCTTATATGGCGCCGGAACAGTTTGTGGGAAAAGCAAGTTTTAATTCAGATATCTACTCAATAGGTTGTATGTTTTATGAACTGATCATCGGCAATCCTCCGATTCTTGATCCCGATCCTTTTAAAATCATGGAAAAAGCACAAAACGGAAAAATCAAGCCCCCTCGGGTAGAGAACAGCAAAATTCCTAAAGAAATAAATGAAATCATCATGAAGTGCCTAGCTGCAAGAACTGAAGAGAGATATCAAAAGGCATCAGAAATTATCCGACATCTCTCCACATTCAAAGGTAAGGATTCAAAAAAATCAGAAATTGAAGATATAATGGGAAGAATTAAGGCCAGGGAACGAACGGTGACCAATCTCTGCTGGAATTGTCGCCGGCCTTTACCTTATAAAGCTATTACCTGCCCTTATTGTGGAGAGATCGCTCCGAAAAAATAATGCCACTTTTGCAGTTTGACTTAAATCAGGTATTGAGATAGAATGAGTTGCCGGTTCTACATTATTAATACATCTATAAAAATCATCATAGTATTTCTCCAACAGGAGTCATAAATGAGTCCTTTTAATGAAAAAGGTAAAGTTTGGATGAACGGGAAACTTATTCCATGGAAGGAAGCCAACATTCACATCGCCAGCCATGTTATTCACTACGGGAGTTCTCTTTTTGAAGGCTTCAGAGCCTACGATACTCCCAAGGGATCAGTCATTTTTCGCCTCGATGCTCACATCAAAAGGCTTTATAACTCATGCAAAATGTACCGCATGGAAATCCCGTTCACACAGGATCAATTCGAAAAAGCAGTCATAGATACAATTAGAGCCAATGATTTCAAAGAGTGCTATATAAGGCCAGTTGTTTACAGGGGCTATGGAGCTCTCGGAGTTGATCCCTTTCCTAATCCTATTGATTCTGCTATTCTTGTTTGGGAATGGGGTCAGTATTTAGGCGATGAAGCTTTAGAGAACGGAGTGGACGTCAAGATTTCTACCTGGCAAAGGATGGCTCCCAATACCTTTCCGGCACTTGCTAAATCAGGGGCCAATTATATGAACTCACAACTGATAAAGATGGAAGCCATTTTAGAGGGTTATGTAGAAGGAATTGGCCTCAATGTAAGGGGGGATGTTTCTGAGGGCAGCGGAGAGAATATATTTCTTGTGATGGATGGAAAAATTCATACTCCGCCATTATCTGCATCCATCTTACCCGGAATTATAAGAGATACAGTGATCCATATAGCTAAGGACTTGGATATTCCCTTCACTGAGGAAACAATTCCCCGGGAAATGCTCTACATTGCGGACGAAATCTTTTTCACTGGATCAGCTGCAGAAATCACACCTATTCGTTCTGTGGATAAGATAAATATTGGAAAGGGCAAAAGAGGCCCCATCACAAAAATTCTCCAAGATGAATATTTCGCTTATATTAACGGAGAGAGGAAAGATAAGTATAATTGGCTTATATACCTTTAAATAAAATATTTAGGAGTGAAGGCGATGAAAATTGATGATCTGTTAAAAATAGCGATCGAAAGTGAAGCATCTGACCTACACATAAAGCCTGGAAATCACCCCATTCTTCGGATGAACGGAGTGCTCAAACCTCTGACAAGTTTTCCAAGATTATCGGCATCACAGACCAAGGAGCTTGTGGACCAGATCACAACTGGTTCCCAGAAGAACATTTTGGAAGAAGAATTAGATTTAGATCTGGCTTACAGCTTTCCTGGCTTTGGTAGATTCAGGGGAAACATCTTCCACCAGCGGGGAAGCATGGCTATTGCTCTGAGAATTATCCCATTAGAACCAAAATCCATCAAAGAGCTTTTGCTTCCAGAAGTTCTGGAAATGGTTTCTATGGAACAACGGGGTTTGGTTCTATGTACAGGAACCACAGGAAGCGGAAAAACAACAACCCTTGCCGCTATGATTGACTACGTCAACACTCATCGCACAGAAAATATTATAACCATTGAGGACCCCATCGAATACTTACACAGAGATAAAAAATGTACAATCAGTCAGAGAGAAGTCGGAGTCGATGTGACAAATTTCACAAGGGGACTCAGGGCTGCACTGAGGGAAGATCCCGATGTTATCCTCGTAGGAGAAATGAGAGACAAGGACACAATAGAAACATCTCTTATCGCCGCCGAAACAGGCCATCTTGTTATGAGCACTCTTCACACTCTAGACGCAGTTGAGACGGTAAATCGTGTTGTTTCTGTCTTTCCTCCTCACAGCCAGAAGCAGATCCGGTTTCAGCTCGCAAGCATCCTGAAATCAGTTATTTCCATGAGACTTATTCCCCATATGGGGCGTAAGGGAAGAGTCCCAGCAGTAGAGGTCATGGTTAATACTCCTTACATTCAAGAATGTATCAATAACAGAGAAAAGACAAATCTCATCCGCGATGCTATCGCAGCAGGAGTCTCAGAGTATGGCATGCAAACCTTTGACCAATCTATATATCAACTCTATAAGGACGAATACATCTCTTTTGAACAGGGGCTGCGGTATTCGACAAGCCCCAACAACTTTAAACTTAGAGTTGCGGGTATTCAATCCTCTTCAGATATAGCTAAAGAAGAGATGTCAAAAGACGTAGGCAAGGTCAGAGAAGAAGAAGATAACCTGTAAATGAAGGCTCAGGAGACAAGAGAAACCTTTTTAGATTTCTTCGCCAAAAAAAAACATAAAATAGTCAAAAGCTCCCTCCTCCTTCCTAAGGATGATCCCACCATCCTGTTTACAAATGCCGGGATGAATCAATTTAAGAATATATTCCTGGGGCTTGAAAAAAGGAGCTACAAGAGAGCAACCTCTGTGCAAAAATGCCTGCGTGTAAGCGGTAAGCATAATGATCTCGATCAGGTCGGAAAAACAAATAAGCATCATACGTTCTTCGAGATGCTGGGTAATTTTTCTTTCGGTGATTATTTCAAGGAAGAAGCTATTGTGTATGCCTGGGAACTTATCACCGATGTTTACAAACTCAAGAAAGATAATATCTACATCACGATCTACAAAGAGGATGACGAGGCGTTCAAGATCTGGGATGAAAAAATAAGAGTT
>DAOUYU010000017.1 GCA_030673995.1 Candidatus Aminicenantota bacterium | reverse complement strand
TGCCCTCCAGCTTCTTGTTCAATACCTTCGTTATCGCTGATGTTAACGTCGTCTTGCCGTGATCCACATGCCCTATCGTCCCTATGTTTAAATGCGGCTTCGTTCGCTCAAACTTTGCTTTCCCCATTCCCTTTACCTCCTATTTTTTATTTTATAATCCTTCATTTCATTATTATTCAATTACCGTTTTCTTCTCTCTTAATCTTTTTTCATTATATATTTTCTTATTACGACTTACCATTTAATCCCTCTTCCTTTTCTCTTACCATGAGCTATGAGCCATGAGCTATCAGCTTCTTCCTTACTCCTTACTCCTTAATCCTTACTCCTTCTTATTTTCTCCTATCTATGTACCGGGATTCTCCCTTCGACCTGAGCAATTATCCCTTCCATAATAGGGAGAGGTGTTAGTTTGTAATTAAAAAATTCCATGGAAAACAAACCTCTTCCCTGAGTTATAGTTCTCATTGTTGTGGCATACCCAAACATCTCATCCAGAGGAACAAAGGCCTTGATCACTCTTGAACCGCCCCTCATCTCCATCTCATCAATTTTTCCTCGTCTTGCGTTGATATCACCGACAATGTCTCCCAGGTATTCATCCGGAGAAACAACCTCCAACCTCATGATGGGTTCAAGAATAACAGGATCTGCTTTAGAAGCAGCATCCTTAAATGCTAACGATCCTGCTATTTTAAAAGCAATAGAGGAGGAATCAACTTCATGATATGAGCCAGTTGTGAGGATAATTTTGACATCGGTCACAGGAAAACCAGCCAAGATCCCTGTCTCCATGGCTTCTTTGACACCTTTTTCCACATAAGGCACAAATTCTTTAGGAATAACACCTTCCTTAGAGTTATCGATGAATGTGGACCCGACTCCCCTCTTTAAAGGCTCAATAACAATCTTACAATGGCCATATTGTCCTCTTCCACCCGTCTGCCGAATGTATTTACTCTCTCCTTCAGCAACCACAGTAATTGTTTCCTTATAAGCAACTTTAGGTTTCCCTAAATTTACTTTGACTCCGAACTCTCTTTCCAAACGGTCCATGAGAACTTCCAGATGGAGCTCGCCCATCCCTAAAATAAGAGTTTGACCGGTCATGGGATCCTGTATGACCTTGAATGTAGGATCTTCCTTGGAGAGTTTTTTCAGCGCCTCAGCCAGTTTAGTGTGCTCAATTTTTGATTTTGGCTCGATAACAGCTGATACAACAGGCTCTGGAAATGTTATCGACTCAAGGACAATGGGATGATGCCTTACACAAAGGGTATCTCCAGTTGAGAGATTTTTCATGGAACCCAGGGCAGCGATGTCCCCTGCATGAACCTCTTTGATATCCTTTCTTTTATTCGAGTGCATTTCTAAAAGACGAGAGACTCGTTCGTCTTTTCCCTTAGCTGCATTAAAAACAAAAGAGCCTATCTTTGTCTTTCCTGAATAAACTCTAAAAAAAGAAAGAGCCCCGACATAAGGATCACTGGTGATTTTAAAAACCAGAGCTGAGAAAGGCTCATCATCGGAGGTTCTTCTTGTCTCGATGTCAAAAGTACGGGGATGATGCCCTCTGACTGCAGGAACATCCACGGGCGAAGGCAAGTAATCAATGACGGCATCCAAGAGAGTATGAACTCCCTTGTTCTTGAAAGAGGCACCGTAGAGCACGGGAACGAATTGAAGGGAAAGTGTTCCTTTTCTGATAATCCTCTTTATCTCTTCGGAAGGTATTTCAGCACCATCCAGATACTTTTCCATCAAACCATCATCAACATCACTGAGTTGTTCTAACATTTCATTCCTTTTTTCTTTAGCTTCATCTTTATACTCATCAGTAATGTCTTTCACTTCAACTCTTGTCCCTAATAAACCATTGCCCCAATCGATCTCTTTCATATCGACAAGGTCAATGACTCCTCTGAAGTTTTCTTCTTTTCCTAAAGGCACCTGGATGACCAGAGGGGTAGCACCAATCCTCGTCTTTATCTGTTTTATGGCTCTTTTTGGGTCAACACCAACTCTGTCCATTTTGTTGATGTAAACGATACGAGGCACCTGGTATCTATCGGCTTGCCGCCATACTGTCTCGGACTGAGGTTCGACTCCTCCCACTCCGCAAAGGATGACGATCGCGCCGTCAAGTACCCTTAATGAACGCTCGACTTCAGCAGTAAAATCTACGTGCCCAGGGGTATCAATGATGTTGATCCGGTAACTTTTCCAGTAACAGGTAGTGGCAGCAGAAGTGATGGTTATGCCGCGCTCTTGCTCTTGGGCCATCCAGTCCATAACCGCTGTACCTTCATCTACCTCTCCTATCTTGTAGGTAATACCTGTATAGAAAAGGATACGCTCTGTCGTGGTAGTCTTCCCCGCATCGATATGGGCCATAATCCCGATGTTTCTGACCTTTCCGATTGGGTGTCTTACGGTCAACTCTATACTCCATTTTTATTGTAGTAAAATTCTCTCTTTTAATAAGAAAGACTACCATCTATAATGAGCAAAAGCTCTATTGGACTCAGCCATTTTGTGAATATCTTCTCTCTTCTTAACCGCTCCTCCCCGATTATTCACTGCATCGATGATTTCAGCTGAAAGCTTCTCCTCCATGCTTTTGCCTGCTCTGTCTCGAGCATATCTGATCAACCATCTGACTGCCAGGGAGATTGACCTGTTTAAAAGAACCTCCACCGGCACCTGATATGTCGCTCCTCCTACCCTTCTCGATTTTGTCTCCAGCACAGGCCTTACATTCTCAACCGCTTTCTCGAACATTTTGAGCGGATCTTCCTTCGACTTTTGCTTGACCCGCTCCATGGCTCTGTAAACTATGCTCTCGGCTAAACTCTTTTTGCCTTTTTTTAAGATCGTATTTATGAATTTAGATATAAGAGTACTGTTATAAAAGTGGTCTGGCTTCGGCTTCCTCCTCTTAATCGTACCTCTTCTGGGCATTTACTTCTCCTCTAAGCTCGGACTTTCTTCTCCTTTGGCTTTTTACTTCCATATTTCGACCTGCTTCTCATCCGATCTTCAACTCCTTCGCAGTCTAAAGATCCACGGACCACATGGTAACGGACTCCAGGCAAGTCTTTTACACGTCCCCCGCGTATGAGAACGATCGAGTGCTCCTGCAGATTATGACCTACTCCTGGAATATAACCTGTTACCTCTACATTATTGGTTAATCTGATTCGAGCCACTTTTCTCATGGCCGAATTAGGCTTTTTCGGTGTCGTGGTAAAAACTCGAGTGCATACACCTCTTTTCTGGGGACATCTTTCCAGGGCCGGAGATTTGCTTTTATACTTTTTTTGTATCCGGCCTTTCCTTACCAGTTGATTAACTGTTGGCAATTAAACTACTCCTTACAAGAAAAAATTATTCGTTCCTGAGGGGAGAAATCTCCCGGAACGAATGTGTGGATAATAGCAAAATCAGTTTGCTATGTCAAGGATTTAGAGTGAGTTAGAGCAAATCTAACTCGGAAGCGTAATGTCTATTTCCCTCCGAGCTTCTTCCTCTTTATCTTCCTTTAATTCCACATTTCGATAGAATTTGTAACCTGTTCCAGCCGGGATAAGCCTGCCCATTATGATATTCTCTTTTAACCGCCTCAAATGGTCCACTTTCCCGTAAAGGCTTGCCTCCGTCAAGACGCGAGTTGTTTCCTGGAAGGAAGCTGCGGAGATAAAGCTATCTGTGCTCAATGCACTTTTTGTAATTCCTAGAAGAAGAGGTCTGGCCATTGCGGGTTTTCCTCCCTTTTCTATGGTTTTTTTGTTCTCTGCCTGGAAAACAAACTTATCTACCTGCTCATCGACAAGAAATTCTGTATCTCCAGCTTCCTCGACTTTCACCCATCGCAGCATTTGACGGATGATGGTTTCAATGTGTTTATCGTTGATGGAGACTCCTTGTAGCCTGTAGACTGACTGAACTTCCCGAAGAAGATATTCTGCTAACTCTTTCTCTCCGAGAACCCTTAAGATATCATGGGGATTCACAGCACCATTCATCAAGGCAGTGCCTGCTCTCACCCTTTCTCCATCATTTATACTCAAATGGGCTCCTTTAGGAATGAAGTATTCCTTATCTCCCACTCGCTCATTGCGGACTGTCAGCTTTCTGTTGCCTCTCACAAGGCCCCCGTACTCCAGCGCCCCATCGATCTCGGAGATCACAGCGGGTTGTTTGGGCTTCCTAGCCTCAAATAGCTCTTCTGCCCGGGGAAGACCTCCTGTAATATCCTTTGTCCTGGCAACTTCTCGTGGTATCTTCGCCAGGACATCTCCTGCAAAGACCTTATCTCCATCTTTAATTTCTAAGTTTGCCCCAGACGGGAGATAGTATCTTTTGAGTATTATGGGCTTATTGTTTTTATCTTTTTTCTTTGGATGTTTGATTATGATCTGAGGCTGCATTTTTTCATCTTGTGCTTCGATTATAACCGGCGTTACCAATCCCGTAAAATCATCTTGAACCTCTTCCATGGTGACTCCAAGAGCCACATCATGAAAATATACAATCCCCGCTTCCTCAGTCAGAATAAACGTGCTAAAGGGGTCCCATTCGGCAAATTCTTGTCTGGCCTTGATCTCTTCTCCGTCCTTAGCCAGTATTTTTGCGCCGTAAGGGACTTGATAATGCTCAATCTCTCTTCCTCTATGATCAAGTATTGCAACGCTTGCGTTCCGGTTCACAATAATTAAAGACTCTTCTTTATTGATGACGGATTTAAGATTGCTGAACCTGATAACTCCGTCATTTTTCGCTTCAAGCTTGGACCTTTCTACTCCTCTCATCGCAATTCCACCGACATGGAATGTACGCATTGTCAACTGGGTGCCTGGCTCTCCGATAGACTGGGCAGCAATGATTCCTACCGCCTCTCCGAGTTCGACCAGCGCACCGGTTGACAGGTTGCGACCATAGCAGAGCTGGCATACGCCTCTATTTGACTCACAGGTCAAAACGGACCGGATTTTCGCCTTTTCAATACCCAACTCCAGGAACATCTGGGCAATTTCCTCCGTAATTTCTTCATTTATATCCACAATGACTTCATTCGTATCAGGATGGAGAGTTCTCTCTATAGATGTTCGGCCAATGATTCTGTCCACAAAAGGTTCAATAAGCTCACCGTTTTCGACAATGGCCGTGACATTTATACCCTTCAGAGTCCCGCAATCGTACTCATCAACAATAACTTCCTGGGAAACATCTACCAGTTTTCGGGTTAAATACCCGGAATTCGCGGTCTTCAAGGCAGTATCGGCCAATCCTTTACGAGCCCCATGAGTAGAAATAAAATATTGAAGAACGTTCAAGCCCTCCCGCAGATTAGAAACAATAGGAGTTTCAATGATCTCACCTGAGGGTTTACTCATAAGTCCCCTCATTCCCGCAAGCTGTCGAATCTGCTGTTTGTTTCCTCTCGAACCAGAATCGGACATAACGAACAGAGAATTCAATTCTTTCCCTTCAAAGCTTATCTTTCGCATCCTTTCGATCATTGCACTGGAAACTTTGTCCGTTACAGATCCCCATATTTCGACCACTCGATTAAACCGCTCTCCAGCTGTAATTGTCCCTTCTCTATAAAGATCCTCAATCGTTTGGACTTCATTCTGTGCCTTTTCTACCAATTCAGTCTTTTCTTCTGGAATGGCAAAATCATCTATCCCTAGGGAAAAACCAGCATAGGTCGCATGATTGAAACCCAACTCTTTCAACTTATCCAGCGTATCAATTGTCGGTCCGAGACCTACTTTCAAATAGGTATAAAAAACTAAACCCTCAAGTCCTTTCTTTTTAAACATTCCGTTTATGTAAGGGATTCCTTCAGGGAGAACACTGTTAAATATGATCCGCCCGGGAGTTGTCTCAATAAGCTCGTTTTGCACTTCAGTGACAGGACAGATCAAAACTGCTTGATCATCATAAAATGTGGATAAATTCATTAAGGAACCAGTAAAACGCAGCTTCACTTGAGCCTGGAGGTTAATCTCTTTATTTTCTAAAGCTAATAAAACTTCATCTTCGGAAGCAAAGATGCGTCCTTCCCCCTTTTTCCCAGCTTTTTCCAAAGTCAGATAATAACAGCCTAAAACCATATCCTGACTGGGTATGGCAACAGGTCTTCCATGGGCCGGGGAGAGTATGTTTTGTGTAGAAAGCATTAATGTTTGCGCCTCAACCTGGGCTTCAACGGAAAGAGGTATATGTACCGCCATTTGATCTCCATCAAAATCCGCATTAAACGCAGCACAAACTAAAGGATGAATCTGAATAGCCTTTCCCTCTACTAAAATCGGTTCAAAAGCCTGAATCCCCAGACGATGAAGAGTCGGAGCTCGATTGAGCAGGATCGGATGCTCTTTGACAACTTCTTCCAGGTAATCCCACACTTCAGGCTTTTCTTGTTCATGCCATTCTCTGGCTACTTTCACGCTCGGAACAAGCCCTTCCTTTTCTAACTTATGAAAAATGAAAGGCTTAAATAACTCCAGAGCCATCTTTTTTGGCAGTCCACACTGATTCAATTTGAGCTCTGGCCCAACAACAATAACGGATCTTCCCGAATAGTCAACTCGCTTGCCAAGAAGATTCTGGCGAAACCTTCCTTGCTTACCTCTCAAGGCTTCACTTAACGATTTGAGAGGTCGTCTGTTAGCTCCAAGATGCACTCGACCTCTCTTTCCGTTATCAAAGAGAGCATCCACAGCTTCTTGAAGCATTCTCTTTTCATTGCGAATGATAAGTTCCGGAGCTTTGAGCTCCATCAGCTTTTTCAGTCTATTGTTTCGGTTTATGACCCTTCTGTAGAGGTCATTCAAATCAGAAGTAGCGAAACGTCCTCCATCCAGCCGGACTAATGGTCTTAAATCAGGTGGGATAACAGGAATGATGCCCAAAATCATCCACTCAGGGCGGTTGCCTGACTTCTTGAGAGCCTTAAAAACTCTTAGTCTTTTTGCACAACGAAGCTTCCGCTGCTGAGAAGTCTCTTTTTTCATCTGGACTCTCAATTGCTCCCCATCTTTAGTGATATTTATCTTGTCAAGAAGCACTTTAACAGCTTCCGCTCCTATGGAAGCCTCAAAACTATCTCCATATTGCTCCTGCGCATCCTTATATTCTTCTTCAGTAAGAAGTTGCTTTTCCTGCAGAGGAGTGTCTCCAGGGTCAACCACAATATAGGATTCGAAGTAAAGAATTTTCTCTAAATCTTTGATGGAAAGGTCCAAAACGAGACCTATTCGACTTGGAGTGCCCTTAAAGAACCAGATGTGAGCAACAGGAGAGGCCAGTTGAATATGCCCCATACGTTCCCGACGAACTTTGGATTTGGTCACTTCGACTCCGCATCTCTCACAAATAATACCCCTGTATTTCATCCTCTTGTATTTCCCGCAGAGGCACTCATAATCATTTATGGGGCCGAATATCTTTGCACAGAAAAGGCCATCTTTCTCTGGCTTGAATGTCCTGTAGTTAATGGTTTCAGGCTTTGTGACTTCGCCCCAAGACCAGCTTTTTATTTTTTCAGGAGAAGCGATACTGATTCTGACCTGGTCAAAATCAACCTTTGGTTTTCCTCCCATAGAATGCCTGATATCCATCCTTATTCTCCTTTTAAGATTTGAGGGACATCAATTCCCCAGGGTAAGACCTCTTCTTTTTTTTCTCTTTTCTCCAATTCCACGTTCAAACAGAGACTCTGAAGTTCCCGGATGAGAACGTTCACCGACTCAGGAAGCCCTGGAGTGAAATCCAAATCCCCTTTGACGATAGCTTCGTATATTTTGGCTCTTCCTTCCACATCATCTGATTTGGCCGTTAAAAGTTCCTGAAGTGTGTAAGCTGCGCCGTATGCTTCCAGAGCCCACACTTCCATCTCTCCAAAACGCTGCCCGCCAAATTGTGCCTTTCCTCCCAGGGGCTGCTGGGTAATAAGAGAATATGGTCCAGTGGAACGGGCATGGATTTTATCATCAACGAGGTGGTAGAGTTTCATGGTGTAAATGAAGCCTACGGTTACCTCCTGATCTAACAATTCTCCAGTTATACCATCATAAAGAGGGGTTTTTCCTGATTCAGGTAATCCTGCCTCATTGAGAAGCTCTCTTATCTCACTCTCGGATATGCCATCAAATACGGGAGTCGCTATCCACAAGCCAAGCTTCTGGGCTGCCCAGCCAAGATGCGTCTCTAAAATCTGTCCAACATTCATTCTCGATGGCACTCCAAGTGGATTGAGGACGATCTCCATAGGGATTCCATCTGGCATGCGAGGCATATCTTCCTCTGGAACGATTTTAGCGACAATCCCCTTGTTTCCGTGACGACCCGAGACTTTATCTCCAACAGAAAGTTTTCTTTTCATAGCAATGTAGACTTTAATTGCCTGAATCACTCCAGGAGATAACTCATCACCTTTTTTGAGGTTATCAACTTTTTCTTTAAAAATGGACCGGAAAGCTTCAATCTGACGCTTTACTTTATTTTCTATATCTCTCGTTTTTTTATCTTGCGCTGCTTTCTGTTTGAGCTTCAATTTGGATATATCTTTAGGATTCAATTTATTTAAAATCTTTTCATCTAATTTGCTTCCCTTCTTTAAAGCAAGGTCCCCAATTTCTTGATCCTTTTCCAGCGTTTTTCCCTTGATAACGCTCTTTATCTTCCTCCACTTTTCTCTTTCAAGGATGCTTATTTCATCATCCAAATTTCTTTTCATCTTGGTTATTTCTTCTTTTTCAACCCTCTTAGCCCAGGCTCCCTTTTCAATTCCACGCCGAGAAAATATCTTTACATCGATGACCGTCCCTTCTATACCCGGCGAACAATACAGAGAAGCATCTTTGACATCAAGGGCTTTCTCACCAAATATCGCTTTAAGAAGCTTTTCCTCAGGAGATAACTGAGTTTCGCCCTTAGGAGCGACTTTACCGACGAGAATATCTCCAGATTTCACATGAGCTCCTGTTCTGACTATTCCGTTTTCATTTAAGTTATGAAGAAGCTCTTCCGGAACATTGGGAATATCTCTGGTGATTTCTTCTGGGCCTAATTTCGTATCCCTGGCTTCTATAGTCTCTTCGACAATATGGATTGAAGTGAAGATATCATCCTTTATCAGCTTCTCGCTGACAATGATCGCATCCTCAAAGTTATAACCTCTCCAAGGCATGAATGCACAGAGAACATTTCTTCCAAGGGATAATTCGCCCTTATCTGTACAGGAACTGTCCGCAAGGATTTGACCATTCACGACTCTATCTCCTTTTCTGACGATAGGTCTGTGGTTTATACAGGTGTTTTGGTTTGTTCTTAAAAATTTTGTCAGGAGATAAAGGTCTGTTCCTACTTCATACTCTTTGGCATTTTCCTCTTCATCCGCACTAATAAGAATTCTCTCGGCATCGACAAACTCCACAACTCCTGACCGCTGGCAGATGATCACATCTCCAGATCCCTTGGCTACAAGGTGCTCCATTCCTGTCCCGACAAAAGGCGGCTCCGGCCTGAGAAGCGGTACAGCCTGTCTTTGCATATTTGACCCCATAAGGGCACGGTTGGCATCATCATGTTCTAAAAAGGGGATCAAAGCAGTTGACAGGGAAACAAGTTGTTTAGGAGAAACATCGATATAATCCATCTGGTCTCTATGTATAAGCCTAAAGTTACCGTGTTGTCTTGCACTTACTAATTCTTCGAGAAAATTTCCTTTATCATCAACAGGGGCGTTAGCCTGGGCGATGTTGAATTTTTCTTCTTCCCATGCAGTCAGATAAAAACAGTAGGGATCTACTACCGGCAACTGCCCGGTCTTTTTCTTCTCTTTACTCGTTTCTTTCTTAAGCTTTTCTTTCTCAACAATGTCTCCGACTTTATAAGAACTCATCCCAGGATGAAGAATTTTTACAAAGTCTATTACTCTTCCATCCTTGACTTTTTTATAGGGAGCTTCGACAAAACCAAAGCTGTTGACACGAGCAAAACAACTCAGAGAAGATATCAGACCTATATTAGGCCCCTCTGGAGTTTCAATAGGACAGATCCTTCCGTAGTGAGACGACTGAATGTCTCTCACCTCAAAGCCTGCTCTCTCTCGACTCAGCCCTCCTGGTCCCAGAGCACTCAATCGTCTTTTATGTGTTACTTCGGCCAGAGTGTTAATCTGGTCCATAAACTGAGAAAGCTGAGAGCTTCCAAAAAATTCCTTCAAAGCAGCAATAACAGGTTTCGAATTGAGGAGGTCTTGAGGCATAGCTGAGGCCAAATCTGAAGCCACAGTCATTTTTTCCTTTATAGTTCTTTCCATCCGGGTCAATCCGATTCGAAATGCATTTTCCACAAGTTCCCCTACAGAACGAACGCGACGATTTCCCAGATGGTCAATGTTATCCACGACTCCTTCACCATTGCGCAGCCGAAGCAAGTAGAGGATCACCTCTACAAAATCCATAGGGGATAAAGTCTTCTCTTCTAAGGGATGATCAAGGCCAAGTTTGATATTCATTTTAAGGCGCCCAATTCGGGAGAAATTGTATCTCTGGGGATTAAAGAACAGGTTTCGGAATAAGTTGTGAGCACTCTCCATTGTATGGGGTTCTCCTGGTCTCAGTTTCCTATAAATATCAGCCAGGGCCTGATTGGTATCTTTGGATAAATCTTTTTTTAATGTGTTGATAATAATGTTGCCGAACTCATCCTTATCCGGGAAAAATACCTCAAATGGTTCTTTTAAGTCTTTGATCTCCTCGAGATGCTTCTCATTTAACTCTTCTCTTGCCTTGACCAAATCTTCTATGGATGAAATCGAATAAGCTCCTTTAAATTCTTTTCCGGCCAAGGAAATTCTCTTGATGCCACCTGCTTCAAGCTTCTGGTACGCCATTTTGCTGAGCTTCTCTTTTGCCTTTACCAACACTCTTTTAGTTTTCACGGATGGATCCATAATGTCTTCTGCTACGACCTTTCCAACAAGGTTTTCACTAAGCTCCCAACAGAATTCGCCGTTTTCAGGAAATATTTTATAGGTTTTATGAAAAAGCTTTAGAATGGCCTCATCTGATCCAAATCCCAGAGCCCTTAAAAATACTGTCACCAGAAACTTCTTTTTCCGATCCAACCGAACATACAATATATTCTTAGCGTCGTATTCAAACTCAACCCATGCTCCTCTGTAAGGAATAATCTTACCCACATAAAAACCCTTACCCTCTCCCTGCCGGAAAAATACTCCAGGAGATCTCTGAAGCTGGCTGACAACTGCTCTCTCGATTCCGTTAAAAATAAATGTCCCTTTCGCTGTCATCAAGGGAATATCGCCAAAATAGACTTCTTGCTCTTTTATATGCTTGAGCCTTTTTGCCTTAGTTGTTGGGTCTTTTTCCCAGGAAATCAACCTCACTTTGAGCCTGAGGGGAACAGAGTAACTATAGTTTTTTTGGATACATTCATTGGAACTGTATTTCATCTTCAGCCGAACTTTGTCCCCGCAATGATCACAAAGAGGAACTTCTATTTTTTTTATCGCACTACAATAAGGACATATCTCCTTTTTAGTAAGTTCGGCATCTGAAGGAAGAAGCGTTTCACAACTGCTGCATCGGCCTCGTGAGTTCTCAACACCTTTCAGCCGTCCACATTTACACTCCCAGTTACCGATAGAATAGCTGATAAAATCCAGCTGAGTGGTTTCCTTAAAATCAGAGACGGGGAATATATCTTTAAATGCAGCCTGCAGTCCAATGTCTTTTCTTTCATCGGGCAGTAACTCCATCTGAAGAAACTCTGCATAGGATAACGTCTGAATGTCAAGCAGGCCTGGCATAGGGAAAGACATTTTTAATTTTGAGTAATCTTTTCTTTTACGATAAATATGGTCAGTTTTTTCACTCATATTCCTTCTCACAAAAGAGTTTTAGAATTATATATTTCAAAAACTTTTATAAATCTCAATATCTTTGTTTACTGCAATTCTATCTCTGCCCCCACTGCTTCAAATTTTGCCTTTATTTCTTCAGCTTCTTCTTTGGAAACTCCCTCTTTTACGGGCTTCGGAAAACTATCGACCAAATCCTTGGCCTCTTTCAGACCCAGATTTGTCACTTCTCTTACGGTCTTGATGACATTGATCTTCTTATCTCCAATGGCCTTTAAGACAACAGCAAACTCCGTTTTCTCTTCTTCTGCTTTAGCCTCTGCCTGGGGACCTGCCGCTCCTGGTGCCGCCATAGGCATAGCAGCAGCGGCTGCGCTTACACCGTACCTTTCTTCAAATTCTTTGATGTAATCAGCGAGTTCCAGAACCGTCAGGCTATCCAAGTGGTTAAAAAATTGTTCTTTCGTTACATTTGTTTTCACCTTTTTTTCCTTAGCCGTTTCGCTAGCTTCTTTTGTTTGTGCTTTGGGCATTTTTACCTCCAACCCTATTTTTTTGTTTTTATTTGACTCAACAACCTGCCTAAACTGCTTATCGGAGCTTGCCAAGTCCTAAGTAATTTTATTAGTGGGAATGCCATCAAATAGCCAATTTTGGCTACTAATTCTTCCCGTGAGCGCAAAACAGCAACCTCAGCGAATCTTTCTCCAGAAAGAAATTGTCCATCCAATAGACCTGCCTTTACGGTCAAAACCTTGTTCCGAACAGAAAAATCCTTGATCAACCGGGCTAAACCCACCGGATTTTGAGAAGCAAAGGCGATGGCTGTGGGACCCTGAAAATATTTTTTTAAATCTTCAGGAAAATCTTCTCTAAGAGCTCTTAGAGCAAGACGATTCTTGACTACTCTGAAGGAGTAGGAGTTTTCTCGAAAAAGATTTCTCAATTCCACAGCTTGAGAAACAGCCATTTTTCTAAAATCGACGAGATAAAAAGAGTTGCAGCTCTTGAAGCTATCACCAAGTTCTTTGACAAGCTTTTCTTTGCTCCTTTTTTTCACTTATTTCTCCTATCTCCTACAAATCTAAAACTTCCTCTGAAAGCCTTATAGACGGTCCCATAGTTGATGATATGTGCATGGTTTTCATGTATTTGCCCTTAGCTGCAGGAGGTTTTGCTTGAACAACTGCCTGGATAAAAGTTTTAATATTATCTTTAAGCTTATCTTCAGAAAAGGAAAGCTTGCCAATAGGAGAATGGATTATGGCCGTCTTGTCCACTCTGAATTCAACCCGGTCAGACTTGATCTCTTTAACTGCTTTCTTGATGTCAAAAGTCACCGTGCCTGATTTCGGGTTTGGCATAAGTCCCTTAGTCCCAAGAATACGACCCAGCTTTCCGACATTCCGCATGACATCAGGAGTGGCAATAACTTCATCAAAATCAATCCATCCTTTAGATATCTTATCGATAAGTTCCTCCCCTCCAGAATAATCGGCTCCTGCTTCCTCAGCCTCTTTAATTTTTTCTCCAGAAGCAATCACACACACCTTTTTTGTTTTTCCAGTGCCATGGGGAAGGACTATAGTTCCTCTCACCATCTGATCAGAATGCTTCGGATTCACTCCCAGACTAAGAGAAATATCCACAGATTCATCGAATTTGACGAAGCTGAGTTTCTTAACGAGAGCCACCGCATCTTCCAAGGAATAATCATCTTTTTCCTTTAACTCCATAGCCTTGATATACTTTTTTCCTCTCTTACTCACAGATAATCTCCAATCCCATGTTTTTTGCCGTGCCTTCGATAATTTTTTTTGCAGCATCCAAACTGTAAGCATTCAGGTCTGGCATCTTCGCCTTTGCTATTTCCTCAATCTGTTTGTCAGTAACTTTCCCGATTTTTTCCTTGTTCGGTTCTCCAGAACCTTTGGCAATTCCGGCTGCTTTTTTTAAAAGATAAGAAGCCGGAGGGGTTTTAGTAATAAAGTTGAAAGTCCTATCCTTGAAAACGCTGATTAGGACTGGAATCACTGTCCCTTCTTCCATTTTGCCTGTTTTTTCATTAAATTGGCGGACGAAGTCCATGATATTCACGTTATGTTGACCAAGCGCGGGACCTACAGGAGGTGCAGGGCTTGCTTGGCCAGCCACAATCTGGAGCTTGATTTTCGCCACGATTTCCTTGGCCATTTTCCCTCCTAAATCTTCTCCACTTGCAAGAATTCTAACTCAACCGGTGTGGAGCGGCCGAAAATTGTTACCAGCACCTTTAACGTATTTCTCTCATTGTTTACCTCTTCAACGAGCCCGTTGAAGTTGAAAAAAGGGCCATCGATAATTCGGACAGCTTCTCCTTTTTCGAATGAGTGCTTAGGCTTTGGTTTTTCGGAGGTTGTCTCCATATGCTCCACTATCTGGCTGACCTCTTCCTGGTTCAAGGGCGAAGGATGTTTTCCAGATCCAACAAAACCGGTCACCTTAGGCGTTTCGCGAATGATATGCCAGTTTATATCCGTCATCTCCATCTCTATCAAAATATAGCCCGGATAAGACCTTTTTGTGGAAACGACCTTCTTCCCTCCTTTGATTTCAACAACGTCTTCTGTAGGGATAATGATCTTTCCAATTTGGTCCTCTATATTCAGCTCAATAGCCTTCTGGCGAATAGTCTCGGCTACAAACTTTTCAAATCCTGAATACGTGTGGACAACATACCAATTTTTAGCCATTTTATTACTCAATCTATCCAAATAAAGATCTGATCCGGGTAATAACCCAGGAAAAAATAATGTCCATAAAATACAGATAAAAACCAAAGAAAAAAGTAGCAATAATCACAACGAGGGTGGTGCTATAAACCTCATTTTTAGAAGGCCACGTCACCTTTTTTATCTCGGCCCTGACTTCTTTCAAAAAAGGAAAGAAGCGCTTGTACCATTTTACTTTCTTACTCATTCCTTAACCTTTTTCCTTGATGTCAATATGCGATTTTTAGTGCATTATAGATGTTTTAATTCAAATCTATAATGATAATATGGCAGGTGAGGCAGGACTCGAACCCGCAACCTTCGGTTTTGGAGACCGACGCTCTAACCAATTGAGCTACTCACCTTTTCTATATCGCCTCCTCTTCATGTACTATGAGCCACTCGTCACCTGCACTATTCATGAAAACTTCCGATACCTTTATTTATTTTCATGAGTAATCCAGGTAAGTGACTGTTTCATCTTACCTCTTTATGTGAAGTGTGCTTCCGGCAAAATTTACAGAATTTTTTCAGCTCGATTTTATCCTTCTGTATCTTTTTGTTGCGTGTCGTGGTGTAATTTCTTCGTTTGCACTCGGAACACTGTAGAGTTACTATCTCTCTCAATTTTTTCTCACCTGTTTTTTTCTTTGATTTTCCTAATTGAATTGAGCGGTCAGACGTTTATAAGTTTATCTCTCTTTTACTCCTTACTCCTTACTCCTTAATCCTTAATCCTTAATCCTTCTTCTTTATTCTAAAATTTCCGTGACCGTTCCTGCTCCTACTGTCCGTCCTCCTTCTCTTATCGCAAACCGCAATCCCTTCTCCATTGCTACATCCGTTATCAATTCTATCTCTAAATTCACATTGTCC
>DAOUYU010000070.1 GCA_030673995.1 Candidatus Aminicenantota bacterium | reverse complement strand
GATAAAGACAAATTTAAAGTTACCTCTATTTACATCAATAAAAATGGCGATTGGAAAATCGTCGAATCTCCCCTCCTTTCCATCGACACCATGGCAAAGGGCCGGTCTTTCTCTTTTCTTCCCTGGAACAAGAGTGCCCTGCTTCAAGACCTGGACACGGACATATATTTTCCAATTCTGCATGGCCCATACGGTGAAGATGGAACCATCCAGGGTCTTCTCGAAATGGCTGATGTCCCCTATGTGGGAGCCTCGGTTATGGCTTCTGCCATAGCCATAGACAAAGCCATAACAAAATCGATCCTTAAAGCAAAAAATCTGCCAGTGGTCAAACACTTTATTATTCTGGAGCATGAATGGGCGAAACAAAAGGAAGCCCTGCTTTTAAAAATCAAAAAAGAGCTCCCATTCCCTCTTTTTATAAAACCGGCCTGTTTAGGATCAAGCGTTGGAATTTCTAAAGTCACAAAAAAAGCTGAAATCCCTCTCGCACTTAAAGAAGCCTTCCGTTATGACCGAAAAATCTTAGTAGAAGAAGGAATTAATGGAAGAGAACTGGAATGCAGCGTTTTAGGAAACAACACTCCCCGTGCTTCGCTGCCCGGGGAGATCATTCCTTTTAGAGAATTTTATGATTACAGGGATAAATACATCGAAGGAAAGACTCGATTCGTAATTCCTGCAGAACTTTCCTCATCCCAGGTAAAAGAAATCCAGCAGCTCTCCATCGAAACTTTCGAGGCCATTTGCTGCTCAGGAATGGCACGGGTCGATTTTTTCCTTCAAGAAAAGACTGAAAAAATATTCGTGAATGAAATAAACACCATTCCTGGCTTTACCGAGATCAGCATGTACCCTAAACTCTGGGAAGCCAGCGGCCTTTCCTATCCCCCTCTTCTCGAAAAACTCATCGAGCTTGGCTTTGAAAGGCAAGAGAAGAAAAAGAGAGGCGAGGAAAATCTCACCTCATGAGAGTTCTGGGAATAGACCTAGGTGATAGAAATATCGGCCTCGCCGTGAGTGATACGCTCCTTATCACGGCTCAAGCCTTGAATCGCTATCGAGTAAAAAGTAAGGACGAAGACAAAAAATACTTCAAAGAGTTGGTCGAAAAATACGAGATCGGCAAAATCGTAGTAGGCCTCCCTCTGAGAATGGACGGAAGCATAGGAACCCAGGCTGAAAAAGCCAAAATATTTGCCCACTGGCTTGAAAAAACTCTTCGCCTTCCCGTTGTCTTTTGGGACGAGCGGCTGACAACAAAACAAGCTCTTAAGATCCTCAGTCAACAAAAAATTAATATCAAAAGGAAAAAAACCCTCAAAGACCAGGTTTCAGCCGCCCTCATCCTCTCAAGCTACCTTGAAAGCAAGCGAAGAGAGACACAATGAAAGGTAACATCCTTAAAATCACTCTCGTGGTTCTAGCTATGAGCTTCCTTCTCTTTTCAGTCCTGTTTGTCTTTGTATTCCATTCCACTCCCAAGATGACACCCGAAAATATTCTCTTTACGGTTAATCCGGGTGAGGCAGCTCGAAGTATTGCTCAAAATCTAAAGGAAAAAGGAATCATTAAAAAAGACTGGCCTTTTCTATTAGGGTATAGACTTTTTTATTCTGGCAAAAGTATGAAGGCCGGAGAGTATGAATTCCATCTCCCTGTTTCCACAAAAGACGCCCTGAATAAAATCATAGAGGGAAAAACCTACCTTCGTCCCCTTACTATTCCCGAAGGCCTGACAAGAGTAGAAATCGCCCGGCATCTTTCCTCCTCGAATTTTGCCAATGAAGAAAATTTTCTCAAAGCTTCTTCACAGACAGAAATAATATCAGGCCTGGATAAAGAAGCTTCAGATCTGGAAGGGTACCTCTTTCCGGAAACCTACTATTTTCCAAAAGGGGCCTCCGCAGAAATAATTTTTGTGGCCCTTGTCTCTCAGTTCAAAGAAGTCTTCACCGCCACATGGCGAAAAAGAGCTGCTGAATTGAAGATGACCGTAAGAGAAGTCGTGATCCTTGCCTCATTGATCGAAAAAGAAACCTCCATGCCCGAAGAGAGAAAACTGGTATCAGCCGTATTCCATAATCGCTTAAATATACGAATGAAACTTGATTGTGACCCCACCATTATCTACGCACACAAAAAGGAAGGACGTTTTAAAACCCGGCTCCTAATCAGAGACTTAAAATTTAAATCTCCTTACAACACTTATCTCCACCGCGGCCTTCCTCCAGGACCGATCTGCAACCCGGGGCGAGGATCTCTTGAGGCTGCTCTTTATCCTGCTGATGAAAAATTCCTCTATTTTGTCTCCAAGAATGACGGAAGCCACCATTTCAGCCTCACCTTTAAAGAACATCAGAGAGCAGTGATAAAATACCGGAAACAAAGATAAGAGAGGCCCCGGCAGGGTGTTTTCTAATTAAAAAAAAAGATGTTTACTCTATGATAATTCGGTAGAAAAAAAGACATGGTTTTGCTAAAATTATATACAGAAGAAAGATGAGACACCATCAGCTGGAAAGAATAACTAATCTAATCCTTGGGGGAGTCATTTATTAGGAGAAAAAATGAGAACTAAAAATCTTTTTATTCCAGTGCTTCTCTCTGGATTTATCTTAAGCTTATTCCTATCACCAGACCTTACTGCATTGAAAAAGAACCAGGGACAACAGCCCCAAAAAACAAAGCCGATCATTATACCAAAACAGGTCAAAGTCGTCTTTGAAGAAGGCATGAAAACTCAGGAACCACGTTTGGATATTCCTTTTACTATCGCCGAATATATCTATCTTCCTACCCTCTCACAAAACCTTTACACTATCTTTCTCTTTAAAGTGAAAAATGAAGTTCTGGGTTATTCTCCGATCAAACAGCCTGGAGAAGGACAAGAAAAGAAAAAAGAAAAAGAAAAAGAGGAAGTACAACCTGCATCCGTGAGTGCTCCAACAAGATTGCAGTCCTCTTCCTCTATATTCATCCAGCTCAACAAACTGGAGAATGGATCACCTGGAGAACTTGTAAGCGAAGTCTATGTACCGATCAAAATAGAGACAGACAGCGGCTCTTACGAACCCGATAAAGAAGAAATATACTCAACCGGATATCCTTTTCCTCCAGGCCATTATCTGGCATCGATAGCCATCGCTTCCAAGGATTTAGAAGAAATCGGAACACAGTATCTGGAATTTTCCCTTCCCGATGCAGCGGCTATGACTGACAGGCTCGAAACAACGCCTCTCTTCTTCTACAAGAACATGGAAGAGATATCATCTCCTGAAACAACGGTTACTGTCCACAAAGGTTTTTTCACCTACTCTATCCTCCAGTTCGAACCCAATCTTGAGGGAGCTCATTCCTCCGGGGATACAATGGAAGTTTTCTTCTATATTTATGGAGCTCAACCCGTGGAAGGTCAGAATTTTAACATCGAAATTAACTATGAAGTTTTTAAAGGTAAGGACGTAGAGGTCAGCTGGGCTCCCAAAATCTACACAGCACCCCTTATCCATCAACCCCTTCCCCTGGAAAAAACGGTTTTGATAACATCCACTACAAAAGATGGCCAAACAACAGAGAAAAAAGAAAAGAGCCCGATAGAACCCGGCAGTTATACTCTTTCTATTACGATCACTGACAAGGTGTCGGGAAAATCTATCGTCAAGACTGCCGATTTTGTGGTGAAATAACAGGCTTTTTAATTGCGATTTTTCTCGATCTCATACACTGACTTTCTCACCTCTTTCTGCCCAGAATTCATTTTAAGAGAAGCTCTAAATGTGTCCAGTTTTTTTCCTTGAAATGTCATCCTTTATTTCATAAACTTTGTTCTCACTCCGATGAAGTACATTGCCGATCTTCATATCCATTCTAAGTTTTCCCGAGCCACTTCCCGGGAGATGGTTCTCGATACCCTTGCTCTCTGGGCTAAAGTAAAGGGAATAAAGCTTCTTGCCACAGGCGACTTCACACATCCAGAATGGCTCTTCCTCCTCAAACAAAAGCTGGAGCCGGCAGAAAATGGTGTCTTCCGCTTAAAAAATATCATACCGACTGAGAATGAATACCTGAAATCCCTCTCCCTCTCTCCTGATGATGTTTATTTTATCCTATCTACAGAAATAAGCTTTATATATTCTAAAAAGGGAAAAGTAAGAAAAATTCATATCCTCCTTCTTGCCCCGGATTTTGAATCCGTGGACAAAATCAACGGCAAGCTTTCCGGTCTAGGCAACCTGCGCTCAGATGGACGCCCCATACTGGGCATGGACGCCAAGGAGTTTGTTAAAATAGTTGCCAGCCATTGCCCACAGTGTGTCGTCATCCCTTCCCACATATGGACACCCTGGTTCTCTCTCTTCGGATCCAACTCGGGTTTTGACTCAATAGAGGAATGCTTCGAAGAGATGACTCCCTTTATTTTTGCTCTTGAAACTGGTCTCTCCTCCGATCCCCCAATGAACTGGCAACTCTCCAGTCTCGATAAGTACACCTTAGTCTCAAACTCCGACGCCCACTCTCCTTCCAAGATTGGAAGAGAAGCCAATGTCTTTGATACAGAACTCAGTTACCAGGGATTAATCGAAGCCATAAAAAGAAAAAACCCCGATACATTCCTCTATACGGTGGAATTTTTCCCGCAAGAAGGGAAATACCACTATGATGGGCACCGCAAATGCGGCGTCATTTTATCTCCCAGGGAAAGCATGAAGCATAATAATATCTGCCCTGAATGTAAGAGAAGACTAACCATCGGAGTGATGCATAGAATAGAAGAGCTCTCTGATCGTGAGCAAGGGGATGCTCCTCTCCTAAAGATACCATATAAAAATCTCATCCCTTTAAACGAGATCATTGCCCAGGCCATCGAAAAAACTGCCGCGTGTAAAAGTGTCTGGGATATCTATTTTCGCTTTATCCATGAATTCGGAAACGAGCACAGGATCTTGACAGATGTGTCTTTGGCGGAATTGAAGCAGCTCTATCCCGAAAGAATCGGCTATGGAGTGGAGCGGGCGAGAAATGGAGCCGTAAAAATTATCCCCGGGCACGACGGTTGCTTCGGAAAAATCAATCTATTTGAAGAAGATGCTTTCGAAGAAGAAACTCAAAACCAGCTTAAGCTTTTCTAACCTGGATTATTCACAAGCCGAGATTGCCGCAGACGCCGTTGCGAGGAGCGAAGAGGATTGCCACGCTTCGCGCCTCGGACTAACAATGCAAAGATTATTAGTGTTATAGTATAAGTAAGCTTTAATTAAAAAAATGAAAATTAATCTTGGAAAAAATGAATTCAGCGAGCACATCCGCCTTACGCTCCTCGCCGTATTGGTCGGCTTTGGCGGCGGTCTTGCCTCAATCACTTTTAAAATCATGATCAAACTTTTCCAGCATCTTTTCTGGAAAGCATCAAGCATCATTTCCGCAGTCTCTTCCCAGGGCTGGTTCCTGACAATTCTTATCCCAGCTGCAGGCGGCTTATTAATCGGCCCCCTTATTTATTACGGAGCAAAAGAAGCCAAAGGTCATGGAGTACCTGAAATAATGGAAGCTCTGATTTTCCGTGGAGGACGAATCCGAACCCGAGTGGTAGCCATTAAAGCCCTGGCATCCGCCATATGTATCGGTTCCGGAGGCTCTGTGGGACGGGAAGGTCCGATCGTCCAGATCAGCTCCAGCCTGGCATCCTCTATAGGCCGACTGTTCCGGATAAAAGAGAGAGGAATGAGAACTTTAGTCGCAGCAGGAGCGGCGGCCGGTATAGGAGGAACATTTAATGCGCCTATTGCAGGAGCACTTTTCGCAGTAGAAATCCTTCTAGGAGAATTCGGAGTTTTCTCATTCAGTCCGATCATCATCGCTTCGGTCATTTCCACCCTAACCTCAAGACTCATCTCTGAGGATATTTCTGCCTTTACGGTTCCTGATTACTCCCTCATCAGTGTCTGGGAAATCGGTCCCTATATCCTTCTGGGAATAGTGGGCGGATTAGTCGCTATAATGTTCATTAAAGCTGTCTATTTTTTCGAGGATAAATTTGACAGAATTCCCCTCCACCCTCTTCTGAAGCCAATTCTCGGAGGTCTTCTCATCGGGACCATCGGGCTGGGTTTGCCCCATATATTCGGTGTGGGATATGACTCGATTGATGCTTGCCTTCAAAACCAGTTGGGTCTCTGGCTTGCTTTAGTCCTCGTGTTTGCGAAAATCCTCAGCACGTCCTTAACCCTCGGTTCTGGAGGGAGCGGTGGAATTTTCGCTCCTTCACTTTTTCTTGGGGCCATGACAGGTAATTTTATCGGTTCGACCTTTCATCACTATTTCCCTTCATCCATTTCTTCTCCAGGTGCATTTTCCCTCGTGGGGATGGGAGCTGTGGTGGCAGCAGCAACGCATGCTCCTATCACGGCTATCATCATCATCTTTGAATTGACCGGCGACTATAAAATCATCTTGCCGCTCATGCTCTCCTCTATCATTGCCTCCTTTATGACTGTAGGCATCCACAGAGAATCTATCTACACTATGAAGCTCAAGCGAAGGGGCATTCTCTTCAAGGAAGGAAGAGAATTGAATATTCTGAGGTCTCTTTTCGTGAAAGATTTTATCAGCCAAGACTATCATGCATTCTTGAACACGGAAAATATCGGGAAAATTATCGACCAGGCCATCAGCAGGAAGTACCACTCTTTCCAGATCGTCGACTCTGATAACAATTATGTGGGATGCTTCTCCCTTAATCTACTAAAAACTTCTGTTCTGCAGAAAGACCTCCTCGAATCTATAATCATTGCCCAGGACCTGGCTATTCCCGATATCAAGATCGATTTTTTTGCTAACCTCGAGCAGGCCATGGAAATCCTCGGTCGTGAGGACGTCGCTGAAATTTCAGTGTTGAAAAACAAAAAATTAATCGGGGTTGTAAAAAGAAAAGATGTCATCGAAGCTTACAATCATGAGATTTCCATGAGGGAGGCTGCCTCAGGCCTGGTACAGAAGTTAAAGTTTACTCATCAGACAAAGACAACGGATATCGGTAAAGGTTATCAAATAACGGAAATAGATGCTCCGCCTTCCTTCTGGGATAAAAGTTTGAAAGAGCTCAATCTCAAGGCTCTGCACAGAATCGATATCCTCTTGATAAAAAGGAAGTTCCCTCTTCAAACAATCACTCTTCCTTCCGCGAATGAAATCATAAAAAAAGAAGATACTCTGATTCTTGTCGGGCACGAAGATAACATCAAAAAAATCACAAGCAATAAAGCAAGCTAAGCCCAAGGTTTAACAAAACTCACAAATACAACATGATCTCCATCAAAAACAAGTTGAACATTTCCTTTTTTTTAGGAGATTGCCACAGCGCATCGCGCCTCACAAAAACATAAAAGGATCACACGCATCCTTCATAGATCTTGCAGCTTACTGTTGGTTTTCTTGACAATGCTACTCCCAAACCTTATATTTATTGATAAATGAGGAGTGAGAAATGGAAATAGAAATGAAAATAAAAGGTTTGGTCATCGACCCCATATCCAAAATGCCGATCGTTGTCCTTGAAAGCCCAGACAGCGAGCAGATACTTCCAATCTGGATTGGAGTCTTTGAAGCAAACGCTATCGCCCTTACAATAGAAAGCGTCGCCACTCCTCGACCCATGACTCATGACCTTTTAATTAACTTCCTGGAAAAACTCAATATCCATATTGAAAAGGTTGTGGTTTGTGACGTCAAAGATAATACTTTTTATGCCGTGATCCACTGCCGATCCAATAACCAGGTCATCGCCATCGACTCTCGTCCTTCCGATGCCATCGCTTTAGCTCTCCGAGCAAACGCCCCTATATTTGTTGAAGACGAGGTGGTCAAGAAATCGCACAGCTTGAAATTTGAGAGTGATCTGGAAGACTCGGAGAAACTCAAAAAATGGCTTGAGAACCTAAATCCTGAAAACCTCGGCAAATATAAAATGTAATCCTTCCCCCCTTATCTTTTCTTACTATGAGTTCTGGATTCCCGCTTCCGCGGGAATGACGGTAGCTATGAGCTATCAGCTATGAGCTTCTCCCTTAATCCTTAATCCTTACTCCTTAATCCTTACTCCTTAATCCTTCCCCTTTAATCCTTCCCCCTTTATGTTCTTAGCGTAAAAAGGAGATAAAGTCCAATCAACCCGAAAATAAGGCAGGGGCCCCAGGCAGCCAAAAATACATTGAGATAACTGAGGTTACCAAAACCTTTGAAGATGCCTATCGCTCCCCAATAAACCATAGCTATAACAATACTTAAGCCTATTCCGACCAGGGTCCCTCTCTTTCCCATAGAAAAAGCAAACGGAATCCCAAGGAGAGTCATGATTAAGCAGGCCATAGGAAAAGACAGCTTAAGAGCTAGATCGACCTTGAACCTTACCGTCTCAAAGCCTTTCTCTT
>DAOUYU010000151.1 GCA_030673995.1 Candidatus Aminicenantota bacterium | reverse complement strand
GAACTCGCTTCGCTCAGACAGTCCTCGGTGCCCATCGGGTTCCCTCGAAGAGCGATTCGGGAAGGCTAAATCTTCAAGGTCGCTTCACTCATCCCCGAATATTTCATCAAAGTCAAAACCCACACAATATGGAAGAGAACCCATTAAATAAAAGTCCTTAGAGCTGAAAATCAAAACCATTTTAGCGCGAATTCGTATAATGTTTTGAGGGCTGGATGTCCTCCATGGATGAAGATAAGAAACTCATTAATCAGACTCTCAAAGGTGATAAAAGAGCTTTTGAAATGATTATCCAAAAATATCAACAACCCCTACTGAACTACATTGGTCGAATGGTGGGAGAGCTTGAACTCGCTCTTGATTTCACCCAGGAAGTATTCATAAGAACGTATTCCTCTCTACACTCTTATCAGTCTCAATATAAATTCAGCACATGGCTTTTCAAAATTGCATCCAATTTTATCATTGATTTCTGGCGAAAGAAAAAAATAGATGCCTTTTCCCTCGACCAAAAGCAAAAGTGGAAAAATGACTACCTGCCCCTTCAAGTCCCTGAGGAAGAACCTTCAATCGTGAAAAATTTTGCTGCCTTACTCTGCTTGGTTCTGATAGGGATACCCATTCTCCTCTGTCTCATTATCCTCGGCCTCATCATTAAGGTTTTCGGCCGTGTCGTCCTTTTCTTCTTCTTCGGAGAAAGTCTTATGAACGCTTTTGGAAAAAGCAAATCCTCTCCGATTCTGATTGTTATTTTAGGCCTGATTCTTGTGAGTATTATCCAGTTTATCCCAATCTTCGGATTTCTTTTCTCATTCTGCTTAAGCATCATTGGCTGGGGAGTGATCATAAGGACAAAATTCGGGACAACTGAAAGTATATTTAAAAGAACAAGCTAGAAACTAGAAAAAGAGGGACTTTCTTGTCTTTACAGCTCTAAAATTTCCTTTTCTTTAGCTGCCGCAAGTTCTTCTATCTTCTTTGTGTATTCGTTAGTGATTTCCTGAAGCTTATCATAACCCCAGAATTTGTCATCCTCGGTAATCTCTTTATTATCTTCCAGTTCTTCGATTTTTTCCTTACTTTCTCTTCTCATGATCCGAATAGCTGTCTTCTCATCCTCTAGTATTTTATTTATGTACCTGGCCATTTCCTTTCTTCTCTCTTCATCCAAAGGAGGAATCGGTATTTTGAGCATTTTGCCGTCACTTATCGGGTTTAGACCCAGGTCAGCGCTCCTAATTGCTTTATCAACAGTCTCTAATAAGGATGGATCCCAAGGCTGGACTGTGATCAAAGTCGGATCAGGAACGCTCAGTGTCGCCACCTGATTGACAGGTGTTAAGCTTCCATAGTAGTCCACTTTTATATCTTCAAAGAGGCCCAAATTTGCCCTACCGGTTCTCAGTTTGCTCAGATCTTTCCGAAAATGGTCCGCTGAAACCTTCATCTTTTTTTCAAGCTCTCTTAATTCATCTTTGACCATCTTTGCCTCTTTCTCAAAATTTAATAAAAAAAAAGAATCTCCTCAAGATTCAGGTTTTCAATAAATTTTCGTTCCGACTTTTTGTCCTAACACCGCCTTTTTAATATTTTCCTTCTTATTTAGGTTAAAAACTATGATGGGCAGTTTATTATCTTTGCATAAGGAAATCGCTGTCGTGTCCATAACTTTTAATCCCTTCTTGATTACATCCAAATACTTAATCGTGCTAAATTTCCTTGCGTTTTTATCCTCGAAAGGATCTGCTGTGTAAACTCCATCCACTTTTGTCGCCTTCAATATCACATCAGCTTTAATCTCCAGAGCTCTTAATGCAGCCGCTGTGTCGGTAGTGAAAAAAGGGCTCCCGATACCAGCACTGAAAATTACAATTCTTCCTTTCTCAAGATGCCTGATGACTCTTCTTTTGATAAAAGGTTCAGCCACAGATTTGATTTCAATGGCAGAAATATGGCGGGTAAAAACACCCTCTTTCTCCAGGGCATCCTGAAGAGCAATTCCGTTCATTATAGTTGCCAGTAAACCCATATAGTCAGCTGAAGCTCGATCCATCCCGACCTTGGTCCCAAAAGTTCCTCTAAAGATATTCCCTCCTCCGATCATAATGGCAATCTGGACTCCCAGATCATTGACTTCTTTAATCTCCTGAGAGATAGATTTCGCCGTGTCAAAGTCAAATCCATAGGAGAGGTTCCCTAACAGCGATTCCCCCGAAAGCTTTAACAGGACCCTTTTGTAAGCCGGCTTAACCTGAGGCATGATTTTATCTATATTAAGGCTTCCCCAGTTCAAAGCGAGCAAACCTTTTAATACGGATGTTCTCACCAAATTTGGAAATATGGGAAGTTATCAATTCTTTGACCGAAATTTTATCGTCTTTTACATACGCTTGATCCATTAAGCACACTTCTTCATGAAATTTACCAAGCTTCCCTTGGACGATCTTCTCTACAATTTCTGGAGGCTTATTTGAATCCTTGAATTGTTCGAGGATGATCTCCTTCTCTTCTTCTAATATCTGGGGAGGGATTTCTTCTAAAGACACATATTTTGGACTTGAAGCAGCAATATGCATTGCTATATTTTTCACCAGGTCTTTGAATTCCTTATTACGGGCCACAAAGTCCGATTCACAGTTTACCTCTACGATCACTCCGATCTTCCCGTTAAGGTGAATATAAGAGCTGATAATTCCCTCTGCCGTCTCTCGACTCATTTTATCTTTGGCGCGGGCATATCCCTTTTTCCTCATAATCACGATCGCCTTCTCAATATCTCCCTTGCTCTCCTTAAGCGTCTGTTTGCACTCCATCACTCCAATTCCTGTTCTCTGGCGAAGCTCTTTGACCATATCAGCCGTTATCTTCATCTTCTTTTCCTTCCTTATGCATATTCCTCAGGCTCGGTATAATCACCCTCTATCCCTCACTTCCAGAGGTATCCGGCGGAGAAGGTTCCTGTTCCTCCCCGGGAGCGGCTCCCTCTTCTTCAGGAGGCACCTCCTCTTCTTTTTTGGCTTCCTGGAGTTCTCTTTCCATCCTCATTTTTTTGCCTTCAATAACAGCGTTAGATATTTTTGAGGTGAATAGCTCTATAGCTCTAACTGCATCATCATTTCCCGGAATGGGATAATCTATTTCCTCCGGATCCCCATTGGTATCCACAACAGCCACGAGGGGAATATTCAGTTTCTGAGCTTCCAAAATGGCTATTTCCTCCTTTGTCGAATCTATCACAAACAAAGCTCCAGGTAGCTCAACCATATTTTTAATCCCACCCAAATTTTTGGAGAGCTTTCTGTAAACCTTCTCAAGCTTCGACTGTTCCTTTTTTGAAAGAAGTCCCCAGCGCCCGTCCTCTTTCATCTCTTCTAACTCAATCAATTTCTCCACACTGCCTCTGATAACGCTGAAATTGGTCAACAATCCTCCCAGCCACCGCTGGTTGACATAACAGCATTCGCATTTTAATGAAAAATCTCTAACAATATCTTGAGCCTGCTTTTTTGTTCCTACCAAGAGGATTTCCCTTCCGCTCTCCGCAACACTTTTTATGAATTGAAGGGCCTCCTTGAAAATTCTTATTGTCTTTTGCAAATCGATGATATAGATTCCATTCCTCTGGCCAAAGATATACTCTTTCATCTTGGGATTCCATCTTTTTGTTTGATGGCCAAAATGTACGCCTGCTTCTAAAAGCTCCTTCATTGTTACTGAAACCAACGTTTATCCTCCCTTTATCTCTTGTGATACTGTGGTGCTTTTCGAGCGCCCAGCAATCCATATTTCTTTCTTTCCTTTATCCTGGCATCTCTTGTCAAGAGGCCCACTCCTTTCAGGTTGGACCTCAGCTCCCTATTAAACTCAATTAATGCCCTAGCAACTCCTAACCGGATCGCTTCTGCCTGACCATTTGTTCCCCCTCCATTAACACGTATAAAAATATCAAATTTATCTTCTGTTTCTGTCAAACGAAGAGGCTGTTTAATGATGTGTTGCTGTCTTTCCATACCGAAATATTCATTAAATTGACGTGGTCTTTTGTTCACGAATAAAGCGATTTCTCCCTTTCCAGGTCGAAGAAAAACCCTGGCCACAGATGTTTTTCTCTTTCCTGTTCCGTAATACTGGATTAAGCTCAAGTTTCCTCCTATAGCTGATATTCCTTGGGTTTCTGTGCCTCATGAGGATGGTCAGGCCCTCTGTAGACCTTGAGCTTTTTATAGACAGCTCGACCAAGTTTTCCTTTTGGAATCATCCCCCAAACGGCTTTGCGAATAACGTC
>DAOUYU010000170.1 GCA_030673995.1 Candidatus Aminicenantota bacterium | reverse complement strand
AGTACTTGCTCACTGAAATGTCAAATGTTGAGACCCAACCCCTATCTTTCTCTATCTTTCTTTCCCCAGCGACAGACTCTAAAACACCTGGGAAAAGTTAAGTAAAATTATGATATAATTATTAAAGGAGATAAAACTTAGTTAAAGAGATCTACGTTCCTAAACAGCCTTTTTCTGAAGAGAATGCTCAGTCTCTCTTCTCTTGCATTCTTTATTTTTATTTTTGAAATCAGTTACCTTCCAGCACAATCGCTGAGAACAGTCAAAATCAAGATCGCACCGGACGAGGAATTCAGAAACGATGAGACATGGCCCATGCTTATCAGGCGGTTAGTGAAGGATTCTTCCAGCGATTTTGAAAAACATTTTGGTATCAGATTCGAAATAAACGCATTTGATGCCTGGCTCTCTGATAACTCCAGAGAAACCACTCTTGAATTATTGAATGACTTGAGAAAAAAAGTACTTCAGGGTAACTGTGATATCGTTCTGGGCTTCACTTCCCAACATCGGGCCAAACATGACATCTCCGGAGTGGCGGCTTATCTTCACGGCTACATAGTGTTAAGAAAGCTTAAACATGAAGGTGCGATGAAACTCTTGTTAAAACATGAACTCCTCCATCTGTTTGGAGCGGCTGACCTCAACGAGAAAAGCTCGATTATGAACGGTGAAAATGTCGGTCCTGGATTGGATGAATTTACGAAAAAAATTGTTCTCTTGAATAAACATCGAAACTTTAATCCTTCTATTTTCCCTTTACCCGAGAACAAACTGGATAAGGCAATCTCCATTTATAAGCAGAGGAAACATTTAAACCGGGGCGAAGCGGATATCCATATATCACTAGCTATTATCTACCTGGAAAAAAAAGATTACGAATCCACCATAAAAGAATGCCATCAAGCCACTCAAATAGACCCGGATTTGGCCGAACCCTATCATCTTTCAGGCATCGCCTTCAGAAAAAAAGGAGAGGTTGACCGGGCATTAAGGGAATACCAGAAAGTCATTCGGCTTCAACCGGAGCTGCCTGAACTCCACTATAATCTGGGAATTGCCTATACAAAGAAAAAGATGATTGATGAAGCCATAAGGGAATACCGTAAGGCTATCGAGCTCAAACCGGATTATGCCGAAGCTCATTCCAATCTGGCTCTTATCTATCTCGAAAAGAATATGGTTGATGAAACCATAGAGGAATGTCAAAAGGCATTAGACATAAATCCTCAAATGGCCAGGGCGCTCTCCACTTTAGGAGGGGCTTATTTTCTTAGAGAGAATTTTGCACAGGCAGAAGCTTTTTCCCGCAAGGCATTGGAGATCGATCCCGAACTTGATGGGGTACACAACAATCTAGGCAACATTTATATGAATAAGAAAATGGTCGATCGGGCAATCGGGGAATACCTGAAAGCTATAAGGATAAATCCTGGATTTACGGAAGCTCATTACAATTTAGGCCGGGCTTATTTATTCAAAAAATCCATTGATAAGGCGATCCGTGAATTTAAAGAGGCAATTCAACTCAGGTCAGACCATTATCAAGCTCATTCGAATCTGGCTGCTGCCTATCTTGAAAAAGGAATGGCAGAGGAAGCAATCAAAGAATGTCAAAGAGCCATCGAAATAAATCCTGACTATGCGCACGCTTATTCCAATCTCGGCCAAGCCTTAATTAAAAAAGGGATGCCAAAAAACGGCAAAGCTGTCTGTCTTAAAGCCATTGCCCTAAAGCCCGATCTTCCTGAGCCGCACAATCTCATAGGAATTCTGCTGGAAAAAGAAGAAAGGATAGAGGAGGCAAAGACATACTACATGAAAGCAATAGAATTGAAGCCCGATTATCTGGAAGCTCACCTTAATCTGGGAAATATGTACTTTAAGAAAGATCTCTTTCCTGAATCAGCCTTTCATTATAAGAAAGTCGTTGAAATTAATCCTCGCTTTGCCCCTGCTTATAATAATCTTGCGGTTGTCTCTTATTACCAGAAAAACTACGATCTGTCCCGGAAATACTTAAAAAAGGCGGAAGATCTGGGTTTTAAGGTTCATCCTAAATTAAAAAAGGAACTCCTCAAGAAAAATCCCTGAATAATTCAGGGATTTTTTTTCTTTTTCCAGCCTCTTACATTGGTCCAAACCGAGGCAAACAAAGCCAGCGCGAGAAGGAGAACGGTAAGAATTTTAACCAGTTCAGGGTTCACATCCCAGCCGGTCAGGGAATCGATCAGGAATTTTGTGTAGGTGGACGGCAAATCATAATAACCCATTTTCTTCCTCACCAGCCAATGCCAATCTGTTGAGGGGCAGTAGCCAAAACCATACCATATTCCTAGAATGAACCAGGAGAGGAATGTCAATAAGATAACAATAAGATTGGCCAGCCTCGTCTTTTTCCAGATCCACCCCAAAAGGTTAAAAACAATCAGGGTGGAGTGAAAAACGAAAAAGAATTTATCCAGAAAGGCATACATGGATGATTTACCGAAAGCTCATTGTATAATTTCGAGCAGAACTTTTAAAGGTAGCATTTTCCTTTTCCATGATGTTTATTACTCAGATAAATTATTGGGAATAGCTAACATTTTCTAAGGAATTCCTGCTATCTTTTATCCATTTTCCTACTCAAAGCTTATAACACAGGAAAAAATCAAGTTAATAAAAAAAAGCGTTCCTCTTTTTCCTTTGCATTTTGACTTAGAGAAATGAATCAAAGATAATCGGCTCATGGTGCATAAAAAAGGAGAAGAGACCATGTTTAGAAAAGTAAGTTTTATTATGGTTTTGATTTGTCTTCTGCTGGTGAATTGTTCCTCCCTCACAAAAGAAGACGATATTAGATGGGTGACTCTAGATGATATCGCCAGAAGCATTGAAAATCAGCCCCCCATGAATGTGGGATTTGACATCGATGACACCCTGTTGTTTTCGAGCCCCGGTTATTATTATGGCAAACAGAAATATTCTCCGGGAGATAATGCTTACCTGTTTAAAGAAGAATTCTGGAATGAAATGAACAACGGTCTTGACCTTTTCAGTATTCCCAAAGAATGTGCAATAAAGCTGATCGAGCTGCATAAAACCAGGGGAGATTCGATTTATTTTATAACAGGAAGGACAAAAACAAGAACCGAAACAGTTACAGAACTCCTTGCAAAGACTTTTGGCATAGAAAATCCGAATGAAGTGATTTTCTGCGGCTTTATAACAGGAGAAAACACAAAAATAAGACCTCTTAAAGAAAAGAGCATCCAACTATTTTACGGGGATTCAGATTCTGACATAACAGCAGCGCAAGTTTCAGGCATTCGGGCTGTAAGAATTATGCGCGCCGGAAATTCGACTTACAAGCCTCTGCCGAAAAACGGAAGCCTGGAAGAAGAGGTGCTGGTTAATTCAGAGTATTAAGCTAGATTCCCCTTTCCAGATAAAATAGTTCTTATTGAAAATTTAATTTTCTGTTGTTAAACTAAAGCTGAAGATGGGAGAAGAATACAGAAAATATTTGCGTTTTGAATGTCCAATTCCTGCAGAATTAGTAAATTTAGAAGGCAAAGATAAACTCATAGACAAAATTACTGCTCATGATTTCTCGACTGAAGGATTAAAGCTGGTTATTAGTTTTAAGTTTAATCCAGGTTCGAACATGGATTTAAAACT
>DAOUYU010000004.1 GCA_030673995.1 Candidatus Aminicenantota bacterium | reverse complement strand
AGACCTGGCTTTGTATGAACCTGTTGAACAGGAACCCCTCAAGGGAACCTACAAAGACTACACCCTTTATACCCTTCCTCCTCCAAGCTCTGGTGGTCTTCATATCATTCAACTTCTCAATATGCTCGAAAACTGGCCAGTGGAAAAATGGGGCCATAATTCCTCTCGTTACATCCATCATTTCTGTGAAGCCCTCCGCTTTGTTTTTGCCGACAGGGCCCGCTATCTCGGTGACCCTGATTATATCTCGATACCTGTTGATGAACTCATTTCGAAAAATTATGCCACACGAATTGTTTCCCTAATCAAACCAGATCATACACTCGACTCTTATCTTTATGGAAAATTTAAAGAGAAGAAAAACACAAAAGATAATACAACACATATCTGTGTCATTGATAAAGAAGGCAATATTGTCTCCTTAACTCAATCCATCAATTACTTTTTTGGTTCGGGAATTGTTCCGAAAAATACAGGCTTTCTACTCAATAATCTTATGTATGATTTCTCTTCTGATCCTTCTTCACCCAATGCTCCACTTCCTCACAGACGGCCTGTAAGCTCTATGGGGCCTCTTATACTGTTCAAAAAAGAGCATCCGTTTCTTGTTCTCGGCTCGCCGGGAGGAACACGAATATTTTCCTCCCTTACTCAGATAATCATCAATATCACCGACTTCGACATGTCACTGGATGAGGCCATTGAAGCGCCTCGCTTTTTTACTTATTCCTCCATGGGAAAGGCAAAAAGAATCTCTTTTGAATCACGTATTCCAGAAATAATAATTGAATCCCTGAAGAAAATCGGACATGATATTAATGTCAGAAAAGCTTTTGATAAATACTTCGGTGGAGCTCAGGGCATATTGATCCTTAAGGAGAAAAATATTATTTTAGGTGGAGCCGATTCCCGCAGGGACGGCTACGGAGCGGGTTATTGATAAAAATCAAGTTCGTTGAACTCTGAACTCGTAACTATGAATTAACAACTACGAACTAAAGAGGATAACATAATGATAAAGAACATTTTTAAAATTTTATTTCTCCTCGCCTTTTTTATCTTTACAGTATCTGCCAGGGAAAAAAAAGAAACAGCCCTCCCAGTCTTTGAGCAGCCTCTCTTGATCACTTCTGCAGGTCAGGGCGCTGAGGTTTATCTCGCTTCTGTCCTGGCCAAAAGGGCAGGACTCAACTCTAGCCTCTCAAAAATCGCCGCTCCAAAAGACATGAAAAACATAAAAACTCTCGTTTTGGTATTAGGGGCAAGTCTTAAAGGTCTCGGGTCAGCAGGATTGGATAAGGCAAAAGAAAAGGAGCGAATCAACCTATTGGTTGCTGAGGCTCAAAAGAAAAATATTCCTATCCTTTGCCTCCATCTTGGGGGAGAGGCAAGAAGAGGCAAGCTTTCAGACGAATTCATAACCTTTTTTCTTCCTTTTGCCAAAATGGCCATTGTCGTTAAATCCGGGAACAAGGACAGGCTCCTAAGTAGGATTTGTGAAGAGCGTAACATCCCCTGGAAAGAAGTTGAAAAAGCTGCAGATGCTCTGAAACCTTTTAAGGAAGCCTTTAAATAGAATGTCTGAAGCGGCAATTTTTCTATTCATGATAGCGACCTTTGCCCTCCTGGCCATGGTCCTGAAACTTCCCATCGGCGTTTCTCTTGTTTTCTCCGCTCTGGCTGGCTCCCTTCTGGGGGGAGAAGGAGCAGCTCTTCATCATCTTGTCGAAGGAAGCTTTGGCTATTTTGATACCATTTTAATCATTGTCACAGCTATGATTTTCATGAAGGTTCTGCAGGAATCAGGAATTCTCGATACTGTTACTGCCCTCCTGTTGAAGTCCTTTTACAGAAGAAAAGTTGCTCTCCTGCTAACAGTCATGGCTCTGGTGATGTTCCCGGGAATGATTACAGGCTCCTCCACGACTGCAGTACTAAGCACCGGAGCTTTGGTCGCTCCAGTCTTGATGAAGATGGGACTTTCGAGAGTGAAAACTGGAGCATTGATAGCCATGGGTGCTATCCTGGGCATGATTGCCCCTCCGGTGAACATCCTGGTCATGATCATGGGAGGGGGAGTTGACATGCCCTATGTCGGCTTCACCTTTCCTCTCCTCATAATCGTCATCCCTTTAGCTGTATCAACATCTCTTTGGCTGGGGTACAAAAATATCAAGATTATCGAGTATAACCAGATGAAGGAAGTCCTTCCTGAATCATTTTTCAAAAATTACGGCTTCAGGCTCTATCTGCCCTTGATCATCGTCATCGGTCTGCTGCTCGGTCAAAGTTTGATGCCAGGAATCATTCCCGATATTGGAATTCCTGCTATTTTTCTCCTGGGGAGTTTTTTAGGAATTTTCTGTGGAAAGCCCTTAAACATTCTTAAAACCACCCAAAAAGCAATAGAGGAATCTATGCCTATACTCTGCATCCTGGTAGGTGTCGGCATGTTCATCCAGATCATGACATTAACCGGGGCAAGGGGCTGGATTGTAACCTCCTTTCTTTCTTTTCCACCTCTCCTTCTCTATCTTGGAATAGCGACCAGTATGCCCCTGTTCGGAGCTGTCTCTGCCTTTGGTTCAGCTTCTATCCTCGGAGTCCCCTTCATCCTTGCCATGATTGACAAGAATGCTATTTTAACTTCCTCAGCCCTATCTGCCGTGGCGGGATTAGGGGATTTGATGCCGCCCACAGCTCTGGCGGGTATTTTCGCTGCACAGGTTGTCGGGGAAGCCAATTATTTCAGAGTTCTCCGTTTTTGTCTCATGCCCGCCCTCTTTGAGCTTGTTATAGGAATGGCTGTGTTGCTCTTTGCGCCTTTGTTAGACAAATTGATTTAGAGGTCAATATGTTTATCGTCTATCATCTCATTGTTTTTTATCTGGCATCCCATTTTATCTGGTATCTTTTCCGCGAGAATGAATTCTGGAAGCGAGTCAGTGTTGCTCTCGTTCTCATCATGTTTTTCCTGCGTCTTTTTCTGATTAAATAAAAGATGAAATGTCTAAAGGACAGATTAATTTCCGGACTCCTTCTTCTTTTATCGCTCGCTCTCTGCTTTTTCTCAACCCAGAAATTCCGAGAACAGCATAAAAAAGAAACTCTTTTCCCCAGCGAAGGGCTTGCATCTAGAGAAATGCTCAGCTCATATTTCCCTGGCCTGATAGACACTCCGGGAGATACGGAAGTTTACATCTACGGCGGGCAAAATCCTGGGGGAAATATTTTGATTCTGGGAGGGGCTCACCCCAATGAACCGGCAGGGTATGTAACCGCTGTTATTCTCATTGAAAATATTCAAGTCTCACAAGGAAAAATCATTGTCATCCCTCGGGCCAATAACAGCGGTTTCACCCACAGCGAGCCTCAGGAAGGAAACCTGCGCGGATATTCGTTGGAAACTCCGGGTGGTAAAAGGTTCTTTCGCTTTGGATCCCGCTTGACCAATCCCATCCACCAATGGCCTGATCCGACACTTTACATCAATCCCTCAGGACAAAAACTTTCCGGGCAGGAAAGCCGCAACCTCAACCGCTGCTACCCTGGAAAGCCCAAGGGTCACTTAACTGAGAAAATTGCCTTCGCAATCATGGAAATAATAAAAAAAGAAAAAATTGATTTGGCTATTGACCTCCATGAAGCAGCACCTGAATATCCTGTGGTTAATGCCATCGTCTTCCATGAAAACAGTGCCGAGCTTGCCTCTTACTCCCTCATGGAACTTCAACAGATAGGGTTTGAGTTTCGATTGGAACTTTCCCCAAATAACCTCCGGGGTTTGAGCCATCGAGAATGGGGAGACCACGCTCAGGTTATGGCAATCCTGCTCGAAACGGCGAATCCCTCCCAGGGAAGGCTGAAAGGAAAATCCTCACTCTCTTTGATTATCGAAGGAAAAGACCGCAACTACTCAAAGGCAGCCAAATTCGGGCTGCTTTTTGTCCCCTTCGATAGTGAAGGGATTCCAGTAAAATTAAGAGTTGCTCGCCATCTTGCTGCCATAAAAATCCTTCTCTCAAGCTTCAATGAATTAAATCCAGAAAAAAGAATTGAAGTCAATCATATGCCTTCCTCTTCACAGGTGAAACTAAAGGGAATAGGTCAATTTCTCTGCCCTCCATACAGAAAATAACCGACTCTTCTTTCATTGCTTTTTGAACAAAAGCGTAAGTCCTCAATAAGTGGGAGTAGATTATATTTGTGACTAATCACTGGATTCCTGCTTTCGCAGGAATGACAGACACTTACACTCAATCGTCATTCTTGCGGAGCCTGTGCCCGCGCAGGCGGGTAGCGGGAATCCATAGCTACTACCCACACTTATTGAGAACTTACACAAAAGCCTGCTAAGTTAATATATTACCTATAGTTAGGATTGACAAAGAGGCTTCAACTGGTATAGTATAATCCATTCACTCAAAAATCCGAGATACAAATGGAAATCATCGTAGCAAAAAATTCAGGATGCTGTTATGGAGTCAGAAGAGCGCTAGATATTGCCAAAGAAACAAGACAAAAAAAGGCCGGGAAGGTCTTTACTTTCGGAGACTTGATCCATAATCCTCAGGTTATAGCCGACTTAAGAAAACAAAAGATCTACTCTGTCGAGGATCTGGATAAACTCAATGAGGGAACAGTCATCATCCGAAGCCATGGGGTATCACCCGATTCATATAAATTACTCGAAAAAAAAAACATAGAGATCGTCGATGCTACCTGTCCAATCGTTAAAAAAATACAAAAATTAGTCGCATTTCTGGCTGAGAAAAAAGAAGAAATCATCATTATTGGTAACAAAGAACATCCAGAAATAAAAGGACTCATAGGATTTAGCCAAGGAAAAGGAATCATCGTGGAAAATGAAGTTCAGATCAAAGGCATGCCTTCAAAAAAAAGGAGGGCTGTGATTGCTCAATCTACCCAGGATCTCTACCTTTTTAAGAAAATTGTAGTCGCTCTCATCGAAAAGACAGAGGAGATAAACGTGTACAATACCATCTGCCACTCCACTCAAACCCGTCAAAAATCCACTTCAGAGCTTGCATCTAACGTCGACACTCTTTTCATAGTGGGAGGAAAGAACAGTTCCAATACAAATAAACTTTATCAGATTTCAAAAAGGATTTTGCCCAACACACATTTCATTGAAAGCGCAGAACAAATCACCTCTGAAATGCTGAAGGGAGCAAGAAAGATAGGTCTCTCAGGGGGCGCTTCTACCCCACCTGAAGCAATCCAAGAAGCCGTAGCTAAAATCAAAACTCACTTTAAACATCAATTTCAAACGGAGAAAATCGTCCAATGTCCAAGATAACAAAAAAAGAAGAAAAAGAAGAAAACATCTCTGCTGAAGATTACGAAAACTTACTGGACCAATACCAATTTAGCGCTAAAGAAATAATCCCGGGGAAAATAGTCAAAGGGAAAGTGATTAAAATCACTAAAACCCATGTTCTCATAGACATCGGATTCAAATCCGAAGGAATCATTCCTGCTGAGGATTTTTCTGATAATCAGGACCTCGATGAGCTCCGTCCGGGAGACGCTATCGAGGCTTCCCTGGAGAGAAGCGATTCGAAAGATGGCTATCTTGTCCTCTCCCATAAAAAAGCGCTCGCTCTCAAAGCTTTGGATGAGCTTGAAAAAGCATATCACCATAATAGCTGGATAATGGGAAAGATAACGGAAAGGACGAAAAGCGGATACTCCGTCAATGTGGGAATCAAGACTTTTCTTCCAGATTCACATGCTGATATAAGAACAGTCCAGGAGCCAGAAAAACTCATAGGAAATACATGTAAATTTAAAGTTATAAAATTTGACAGAAAAAGTGAAAATGCAGTTCTTTCCCGTAAGCTCTTTCTCCAGGATGAAAAAGAAAAAAGGAAAAGGCGAGTTTTCAGCCAGCTCAGTCAAGGACAAAAAATTAAGGGTCAAGTCAAGTCCTTGACCAAATTCGGAGCATTCATTGACTTGGGTGGAGTGGAAGGTCTTCTTCATGTATCAGATATGTCTTGGGGAAAGGTTGGTCATCCTTCAGAAGTTTTCAAAGTCGGACAGGAAGTAGAAGTCGTCATTCTCGATTTCAACGAAAAGGAGGAAAGGATCTCTTTAGGCTACAAACAGCTGACCCCTGATCCGTGGGAAAACCTGGAAGAAAAATATAAAGTTGGACAGAAAATGAAGGGAAACGTCGTAAGCTTAACGGATTTTGGCGCCTTTGTTGAACTGGAAAGTGGAGTCGAAGGTTTAATCCACATTTCAGACCTGACATGGTCTCGAAAGCTTATTCATCCAAAAAAAGTTCTCTCTCCAGGCGAAGAGGTCATGGTTTCTATTCTGGATATTAATTCCTCCGCTAAAAGAATCTCATTAGGTCTCAAGCAAGTATCCCCTCATCCTCTAGAACTTCTCAAGCAGAAATACAGTATTGGTTCCCGAGTCAAAGGGACTATAACAAACATAACCGATTTTGGCGCTTTCATGGAAGTTGAAAAAGGAATCGAAGGTCTCATTCATATTTCTGACATCAGTTGGGAAAAAATCAAACATCCTTCAGAAAAGCTAAAAGTTGGCGAGGAAGCGGAGGCCATCATTTTAAACATTAATGTAGATAAGCAAAAATTATCCCTTGGCATAAAACAGCTTGAGGGTGATATCTGGGAGGATTTTTTTAATAGACAAAAAATTGGAGACCTGGTCAAAGTGAAGATTGTCCGCCTTACTGATTTTGGAGTTTTTGTGGAAATAACTCCAGGAATTGAGGGAGTTGTTTTCCTCTCTGAGCTAGATGAGAAAAAGATAGAAAATCCGGAAGAGGACTTTCAAGTTGGAGATGAACGTTTAGCAAAAATCATAAAGATGAACTCCAAAGATAACAAAATATCTCTTAGTTTTAGACAGGCCCAGATAGAGATGCAAAAATTGGATTATCAAAAATATGTTCAAACCCAGAGTGGTAGATTAACTCTTGGGGATGTCTTTAAAGAGCAGCTCAGTCAAATCCGCTCTCCAAAAAAAGCAAAAAAAGGAGGAAAAAGATGATTAAAGCCGATTTAATCAACAGAATTTCCAAAGAAATGAATATTTCCAAACAGGAGGCAGAAACAGGGGTGAATTTTTTCTTTGAGACAATCAAAGAAGCCATCCTGAGGGGAGAAGAAATAGAGTTAAGAGGTTTTGGGAGTTTTCGTTTTCGGCAGAGAAATTCACGCTCAGGGAGAAATCCTCGAACCGGTGAACCAGTTCATGTTCCTCCTAAAAAAGTTTTGTATTTTAAGCCCAGTAAGATTTTGAAGAATCTGATAAATAGTAAAAAATAATGGAATACATCTCTGCTCCTTGGAGAGAAGAATATGTAAGACAGATTTTCAAAATGAACGAATGCATTTTTTGCCGGGCCCTTAAACTGAAAAACGAGAGAGATGCCCTCATCCTCTTTAGAGGTGCTCACAATTTCATTATTTTAAATAAATATCCATACACAGCTGGCCACCTGATGATTGCTCCTTACAAACACCTTGCCACGTTTGAACGGGCAAAAAAAGAATCAAGCGATGAAATGACAGATCTTCTCAAACTAAGCCTGAAGGTTTTGAAAAAAGAATATCGTCCGCATGGTTTCAACACCGGTATGAACATAGGAAAAAGTGCTGGAGCAGGTGTCGCGGATCATTATCATTTTCATGTCATACCCCGTTGGACCGGGGATTCAAATTTTATGGCTATTGTTGGCAAAACTAAGGTCATGATGAACGATCTGGAAACAACATACGACCGGCTTCTTCCTCTCTTTCAGAAACTAAAAAGGAAACCATAAAGAGCACAAAAGTTCCCTCTTGTACTAGGGAAAAAGCAACCAGACTCTTAAAAAGACTAAAAAGGGAAAATGAACTTCGAACTCTCGGAAGACCAACAGCTACTTAAGAAAATGGCCAAAGAATTCGCCCAAAAAGAAATCGCCCCCAAAGCACATCTTTTCGAAGATAAACATGAATTCCCACGGGAACTTCTAGCAAAGCTTGCAGAGCTTGGCATCCTGGGTATGACTGTTCCTGCAGAATATGGAGGCACAAAAACAAACTTTCTTTCTTTCGTCATCGCTCTGGAAGAAATCAGTCGTACATCCGCTTCACTCTCTGTCATTGTGAGCGTTCACTGTTCGCTTTTTTGTTATGCCATCCAAAAGTTTGGAAGCAAAAAGCAGAAAAAAAAATATCTTCCAAAAGCGGCAAAAGGTGAGATAGTGGGAGCTTTTTCTCTATCAGAGCCAGGAGCAGGTTCAGATGCCACAAATCTCAAAACAAGGGCCGTAAGACAAGGAGATCACTATATTTTAAACGGTACTAAGTCCTGGATTACAAGCGGAAGCGAAGCAGAAGCCTCTATTATCTTTGCCATGACGGAAAAGGAACCTGGTGTGAAAAAATTGAGTGCTTTTATCATCGAGGAAAATTTTCCGGGATTTCATATCTCCAAGATTGAAGAAAAAATGGGTTTGCATTCTTCCTTAACTTCAGAGATTTCCTTAGAAGATTGTAAGATTCCTTTAGAAAATCGTTTAGGGGAAGAAGGGAAGGGAGGATCTATCGCCTTTCACTGCCTTGATGGCTCAAGAATCGGCATTGCCGCGCAGGCCGTCGGCCTTGCCAATGAGGCCCTGGATGAGGCTGTTCGATATGCAAAACAAAGAGAGGCTTTCGGCAAAACAATATCTGAATTTCAAGCCATTCAATTTATGCTAGCCGATATGTCCACACTCGTAGAAGCCTCTCGATTGCTCACATACAAAGCCGCTTACCTAAAAGATGAAGGCAAGCCTTTTTCCAAAGAGGCTTCAATGGCCAAACTTTTCGCTTCCGAAGCTGCCAAAAGAATAGTAGATCAAGCTCTACAAATTCACGGTGGCTATGGCTATTCCAAAGAATTTTTTATCGAGCAACTCTACCGAGATGCCAGAGTTTTCACTCTATATGAAGGGACTTCTGAAATCCAACGCCTGGTCATCTCCCGACATTTGTTAAAAGAATAATGAGGTGAGAACATGTTAAAAGCAATGCGAAAAAACATAAAGTCATTGGCTCCTTTTTTATGGATTGTGATTGCAGCCTTTATCATTACTATTTTTGCGGTATGGGGCGGAGCTGGCCGTCTGGGAAAAGCAAGAGGATCAAACATCCTTATCAAAGTAGGAAAAGAAAAAATATCCATTGATATATACAATCAAAATCTAAGAAATAGGCTCGAGGCGCTAAGAAAAGACTTTAAAGATCTCGATAGTAAACTCATCCAGCAGCTTAATATTCCCCAGCAGGTCCTGGATCAGATCATTCAACGATCTCTCCTGCTTCAAACAGCTCACAATATGGGCATAGATGCTTCAGACGAGGAAATTCGAGACGAAATATTTAGCCTCTTTCAAAGGGACGGAAAATTCATCGGGTATGAAGAATACCAAAGAATTCTGGATATTAACAGGTACACGGTCTCAACGTATGAAGAGAGTCTCAGAGAAGAGATCATACTCAACAAAATCATAAAAGTCCTCACATTAGGAATCACTTTCACTCCTGAGGAACTCTGGGAGAACTACAAAAACAGCAACGAATCCGCCAAGATGGAATATGTCATCCTTGAAACGGACAAGATGGAACTGAAAGAAGAGCTTACAAAAGAAGAGATTCAAAAATACTTTGAAAAGAATAAAGAAAAACACAAAATTCCGGAAAAGAGAGAGGCTACATTCGTCTTTTTCAAGACCGAAGATTTAAAAAAAGAGATCGAACTTGCTGATTCAGAAATCGAGAAATATTACAAGGATAACTTACCCCAATTTAAAGAACCAGAAAAAATGAAAGTCAGCAGAATATATCTTCCTTATGAGGACAAAGGAAAAGAATTTATCGCTGGGAAAGCTCAAAATATTCTGGAGAAAATAAAAAGTGGTGAAAACTTCGATAAATTGGCGAAAGAGAATTCCAAAGATAAGAAAGCTGAAGAGGGCGGCGACTGGGGTCTTTTTGAGTGGAAGTCATTATCTTCTGTGGAGCAGAAAGAAATTGAAAAACTCTCTGAGGGAGATGTATCCGGTGCTGTTGAATTCGAAGATGGAATCTCTATCCTGAAAGTTACAGAAAAAGAACCACCTGTTACAAATTCCCTGGAGGAGGTCAAAGAAAGGATTAAGAGTACCCTCGAAGACAAGAAAGCAAGGGAGCTGGCTGAAGAGAGAATTCGCAGGCTGGAAAGAGGAGCTCAAAAAGAACAAAGCCTCGAAGTGGCCGCTCAGATAATCGGTTTAGAAATCAGAAAAACGGGGCTCCTCAAAGAGAGAGAAGGTATAGAAGATATCGATCCTTCCGGCACGATAAGCACTAACCTTTTCCAGCTTGAAGAAAAAGAAATCTCTTCTCCTATCTACACTTACAAGGGGATTGGAGTTGCCCAGCTCAAAAAAATTGAACTCCCCCGTCAAGCGGATTTAGAAGAAGTCAAAGATGAAGTTCAAGAAGGACTGTTGGGTTTAAAAAAGAAAGAAAAAGCTCTTGAGAAGATGAAAAAAGTCAAAACAGAGCTCAAAAGGAGAAACCTCGAGGACTTGGCTGAAAAACACAAACTTGAATACTATACTGTTGATGAGCACAAGCGAGAACAGTATCTGAGCATTATCGGACAAAATTCTAAAGTCGACCAGATAGCTTTTTCCCTCTCTTTACAGGAAACAAGTGAACCCCTCGAGTTTGAAGGCGGCTATTTTATGATAAGATTACTCGACAGGAAAAATGTCTCTCAAGAAGAGTTTGAAAAAGAAAAGGAAAAAGAGATAGAAAATTTGCTGGAGATGAAAAAAAGCAGATTCTTCCATTCTTACATGATAAAATTGAGAGAAGAACTCGGATTCAGCATAAACAGCGATCTTTACTTTAAGACCATTTCTGATGTCCTCTCCAGGTATGGGGGACAAAACTAAAAAATCGGAGATAGTTCTTTTTTTCTCTGTTTGCCTATATCAGCTTGCCGAAAGCTAAAGGTATTATAAGAAAAAGAGAACCGTCCCTATTTTTCCAAATTTTGTGATTTGACAATTTCATAAATAAGGGCTTTCACCCTTTTTTCCAGTACTTTTCTGAACCGATTCACTGTTTCAGTGGATTCTCCTGCTAAATAATCATGGACATACATCGGCTCCCCGATATTAACCTTGATCTTTGTCGGAATCATAAAAGGAACCTGCGTTCCAAATATTGCTATGGGAGTTACGGGAACAATGATTCCTTCTTTATATAAATTATAGCAAATGATGGGTGCTCCTTTCTTAAAGTAACTCATATAAGGATTGGGACCTATTTTTGTTACACGGCCACGCCCTTGAAGTGTAATGATTGCTCTTCCATCTCTTAGATATTCCTGACATCGCTCCAAGGCTTTAGTCTTTCCCATGTCTAGATCCACAGGAATAGCCCCTATTTTACTCATGTTGGTTGAAACAAAATTGACAAAAAGAGATTTAATGGGGCTGAAGATTAAATCCACGAAAAGACCGAAATTTTTCAGATGTTTTATCAGATGAAATCGAATAAGACTATTAAATTCATCCTTGTCAAAGAGCATCCTGTTAGCTGTAAAAAATATATGCCTGGGAACTATTTTTGATAGAGTCGCAATATCTTTAAATGTTCCGATGTGATTTCCAATTATGATATTTGGTCCCTTTTTGATAAAATTTTCCTTGCCTCTGATCACAATTTTTTTCCCAAGAAGGGAAATATTGCTGAGCGCTTTTATAATTGGCTCTATCCGTTTAAATTCCTCTTCAAAAGTTGCCATCTGTATATTTCTAATTATCTTGAATTACTCATAAAAATTGCTGCTTCCTTTATTTATTCTAAATGAACGATCCAAAGTGAGTATTTTAAGCTAATTCATAAAAAAATTCAAAGAGGTTTTGGAAAAGGTTTTTGGGAATAGCCTTGCTCCCCTTCAGATTTTTAACGCCATTCTCCATTCGCTCTTCTCGGCGGCTGCGTAACTCGCTACGCTCAAACATACTCGCCGCCCGACTCCGTCGGGTCCCCTCGAAGAGCGAATTCCGAAGACTAAATCTTCAATGGTCGCTGCGGGTATTCCCCAAAACCTTCGGCTCAAATTTAGACATAATAGGGACTTCCTCCATTTTTTTTATTTTTCTAGGCGAAGGCTGAGTGGCAAGAAAACCGTGAGCAAGGCTGAGCGGGCACGGTTCCTCTCCCGAAGGGAGAGGAGAGCGAAGCCTGTATCCGAGCTGGCTTTGCCTCGCTGGGGCAAAGACAGCGTGTTTTCAAGCCACTTAGCCTGAGCCTTTACGGTTTTCTCAACACTTAGCCTCCGCCCGATGTCTAAGAAACTATCGGGAAAAGGCTTTGTGTTTTTGAATTCGCTGACTAGAGCTTTCCAAAAACCTCAGCTTTAAATATTGTAATTATTGAAAAGAGAAGGAATACATGATAATTTAGCCAATGCGATACATCAAGAGCTCCATTAAGGAGATTATTATAAGGAGGACGAGATGCTAACCTTAATCCAGGAGGGCATGGTTTATGCCCCAGATTCTCTGGGAGAAAAAGATATAATGATCTTGGGAAGTAAGATCGGAGCCATAACCGAACCTGGAAAAATCAAGATCGAAGGTATGGATGTTCAAGTTATCAACGCCTCAGATAAAATAGTAATTCCTGGATTTATTGATAGTCATGTTCACATTTTAGGAGGAGGAGGAGAAGGAGGGCCTGCAACAAGGGCTCCCGAAATTACTGTGGAAGACATCGTCTCGAGCGGAGTCACAACTGTTATTGGCTGCCTGGGAACAGATGGAACAACGCGCCATATGGAATCCCTCCTGGCCAAGGCAAGGGGCCTTGAAGCGGAAGGAATCGCAACCTATATTTTCTCCGGCTCCTATCACATTCCCCCGGTTACAATCACAGGAAGCGTTCTCTCCGATCTGGTTCTTATCGATAAAGTCATTGGCGCTGGAGAAATTGCTATCTCTGACCACCGCTCTTCACAGCCAAATTTCAAAGAGGTAGCCCGCCTTGCTGCCGAATGCCGAGTGGGTGGTATGCTGGGAGGCAAAGCAGGAGTTCTTCATTTTCACCTTGGCGACGGTCCCCGAAAATTAGAGATGCTTTTCAGGTTGATAAAAGAAACAGAAATTCCTCCCACACAGGTCATACCGACACACGTAAACCGCAACAGTGAACTTCTTGAAGAAGCTATTGAGTTTGTCCTCCAAGGAGGTACCATCGATTTAACGGCAGGCAACGACCCTGAAGCTCATAAAAATGGTGGAATCAGCATAGCTGAAGCTGTGCAACTCTCTCTTGAAAAAAAGGCTCCCCTCACCCAGATCACAGTCAGCTCTGACAGCAACGGAAGCATGCCTGTTTTTGACAAAAAGGGAAATCTCACCGGACTTACAATTGCCTCACAAAAAAGCCTTCACAAAAATTTCCATTACCTCATACGAAAGAAAATCCTCAGCCTACAGGATGCCATAAGGCTATTTTCTACCAACCCTGCTACTTTTTATAAGCTCAATCACAAAGGAGAAATCCGAGTCGGAAAAGACGCTGATTTAATTTTTCTCGACAAAGATTACAATTTAACAGATTCTTTTGCGATGGGACGGATGATGATGTCCGATAGAAAGCTTTTCGCTAAAGGGACTTTTAGTTCTGGATGAAAAAAAAGGTAAAACATAAAAAGTAAAGAATAAAACGATTTAAAAATAAAAAGGAACAAAAAATGGAAAAAGAAACAAAAAATGAAATCAAAAAAACAAAAGAACCTGGCCTTGTCATAGCCTTGATTCCCCTGATCGTTATGCTCCTTCTTTTTGGGATAGGCTATGGTATTTACGAAATCCGGCCTCCGGTTCTCCTCATTACCGCTGCCTTCATGACGGGGTGTTTAGGTCTTTTTTTGCGTTTCAAATGGAAAGAGATGGAAAGGGGAATCGTGGACAGCATTCACAAGGCCATGCCGGCCATCCTGATTATGCTCTGTGTTGGCGTTCTCATCGGCTCATGGATTGCAAGCGGCACAATTCCCATGATTATCTATTACGGATTGAAGCTCATATCCCCTCAATTTTTCCTGGTAACAGCCTGTTTTGTCTGTACGGTCACTTCTTTGGCAACCGGGACTTCATGGGGCACTATCGGCACCCTGGGAGTCGCTTTTATTGGAATTGCTATGGGCTTGGGAATCCCCTTAGGTCCAGCAGCAGGAGCGATTGTTGCCGGAGCTTACTTTGGCGACAAAATGTCTCCTTTTTCAGATATTGCCAATCTGGCGCCTATCACTGCGGGTTCGAACCTTTTTGACCATATCAAGCACATGCTCTGGTCAGCCACTCCTGCATGGCTTTTAGGTCTGATGATTTACTTCATAATCGGACTCAGATATGGAGGAGGAAAAATCGAGTCCAAAGATATGACCATTATCACTCAAACAATAAAGGAAAACTTCAACTTTAATATCCTTCTCCTCCTTCCGATGGTAATCGTTTTTTACTTTGCATTCACCAAAAAACCGACCATCCCAGGAATGCTTCTCTCCTCTTTCATTGCAGGAATATTGGCCATTATTTTCCAGAAAGCCTCGCTCCCTGAAGTGGCAGCAGCTATGAATACAGGCTACCAGGCCCATACTGGTGTGGAAGAGGTGGACAAGCTTATCTCTCAGGGTGGAATGATGAGCATGATGGGAGTTCAGCTTGTGGCCTTTACAGCCTTTAGCTTCGGGGGAATCATGCAGCGGATAGGGCTTCTCTCTGTCATTCTTAAGAGAGTGATGAGATTTACCAACAAAGTATGGAGCTTAGTGCTGACTACCATCTGTTCTTCAATTGTCACAGCCTTGGCCACAGCAAGCTCCTACCTCTCTATGATTCTTCCCGGAGAACTACTTTCTCCTATTTATAAGAAAAAAGGACTGGCCGCAAAAAATTTATCCCGGATTATCGAAGAAAGTGGCGCTATCATGGTTCCTCTTATTCCCTGGAGTATGGCTGGTGTTTTTATCACGGGAATTTTAGGGGTTCCGACTCTCTCTTATCTTCCATGGGCCATAATGAATTATGTATCCGTCGTGATTCTGGCCATTTATGGTTTTACGGGGTTCACCATGGCTCCAAAAATAAGAGAAGACGAAACCCAGATTGGAAGTTGAACAACAATTAGTTATTATTCTTCCTCTTCAGCTTCAACTTCAGTGAGAGCTTTTCTAAATCCTTCCTCAGCTCTCTCTCTTCTTTTCTTCTCCAGCTCTGCAGTCGCTTTAAACTTTCGCTCAAATTCACCTTTCCTCTTTTTTTCCTTCAAAAGTAATTCCTCTAACGACTCCTTCCTCTTTTCTCCCTTTTTCTCATACTGAATCACTTCTTTTGTGACAGAATCTATCCAGAGAATAGACTGGCAGCAGGGACAGGCAACTTGGAATACTTGCTCCTTTTCCTTCTCTTTCTTCATTTGAAATAAACTTTATCAAAAAAAAGTAAGCCAGACAAGCCAGACTCATCTTTTATTTGCGACGTGAATATCGTGTTTTTTTATCAGCTTAAAAAGCCCCTGTCTGCTCAAACCTATTTCTTCTGCAGTCTTGGCTTTATTGAAATTCCATCGAGCTAAAGCCTGGTTCAAAAATCTCTTCTCGAACTTGGCCCTAGCCTGGAAAAAATCATAGGATAAGGCTGTATAGTTTTCTCTGCGGGGATTGATTTTCGGTGAAAGACACTCTTCCTTAATAAGGCTATCTTCTCCAGTAAAAACCAGGCACCTTTGGATTTCATTTTGAAGCTCTCTCACATTTCCTGGCCACGAATAGTCCAACAACATCTCCACGGCACCAGGCGAAAAATATGCCATCTCACAGTTCAACTCACGGCTGTATTTCTCAAGAAAATAATTCAAAAGATAAAAAAGGTCATCCTTCCTCTCTCTCAAGGGAGGAAGCTCAATGGAGACAATCTTGAGGCGATAGTACAGATCTTCACGAAAATTTCCCCGCTCGATTTCCTTTTCAATCTGCTTGTTCGTTGCGCTTACAAACCTTACATCAATGAGCCGAGGTTTATTCTCTCCTATTCTTCTTATTTCTTTTTCCTGAAGGAGGCGAAGAAGCTTAGCTTGCAGATTCAGAGAGAGGTCCCCTATTTCATCCAAAAAGAATGTCCCTCCATTAGCTTCTTCGATCAATCCAGGTTTATCCTTCACAGCTCCTGTGAAGGCTCCTTTCATATATCCGAATAACTCACTTTCTAGAAGAAGCTCAGGGATAGCTCCACAGTTCACAACGACAAATTTTCCTCTTTTTCTTGCTCCCATCTGATGAACAGCTCTTGCCACCAGCTCTTTTCCGGTTCCGCTTTCACCCCAGATAAATACTGGAACGTCATTATCTTTCACTCTGTCTATAAAAAAAAGGATGCGCCGGAAAGCTTTACTCCGTCCTCTAAGGAAAGAATTTGAGATCGTTATGTTTCTTTCTCCAACTTCCTGGAGTTCCAGACAATTCTTTAAAATCATGTTAATAGGCTTCGAAATAGCAATTAAAAGTTCTAAATTTTCCCTCGAGAATTCACCCGATCCAACCTTACGGTCAAGATAGATAACTCCCACAGCTTTGTTTTTGAAAAGAAGAGGAAGACAAAGGACATTCCATAAACCATTCTCGTTACCCCCAAAAAGGAACCCCCCTTTAAGGTTATTCAGAATAAGTGGATGCTTCTCATTGAGGGCCTTTTTAATTATTTCCAGATTTATGTCCATATCAAATTGGGCAATCCCGCTTGATTCTCTAAAAATAATCTGTTTCCTTTCATTCATTAACAAAATCACGGCACGTCCTGAAGGAATCTCTTCCCTTATTAAATCCAAAAGTTTGAGAAGCAACGAATAATTTAGAGGTAACTTCATCCTTCTTTAATGCTAAGATAATATTTCAGAATCCACTCAAATTGTGCGGATAATTAATCCTTCCAGTACAGATAACGACTCCAGAAATAAATTATTCTCATGAAGTCGCCAAACCCCACAATTCAATACTCATCGGTAAGAAGGAGACAGGAAAGATCGGATGAGCCTAAGGGTAAGCTGATATATGTTTACTAATTTATGTGGCTCATCGCAATAATGAGTACCTGGAGTAGTGTGATAGGTCAGATAAAGAGGTGAATCTGAGGAGGGAAAGAGCGACATCAGAGGATTTAGCCTTACCGAGTCGTTTCTCGAGGGAAGCCCGCTAGGGCCGCGAGGACTGTCTGAGCACGTTGTAAACTTGATTTTTGGCCTAGGAGGGCATAATTCATAGTCGAGTGACTCTATCAGACAGGCGGAGTTCCGCAGCGCCGAGAGGAACGGCGAGGGAATGGCGTTTAAAATCCGACTGGAGCGATGTCCCCTCTTCAGATTCACTTGTCATTATCTCTGTGGGATCTTTTCAGGTATCCACTATTGTGATGAGCCTTTAATGACTTTTTGCGAGGTCTATTATCTTTTTGCTCACATCCTTGTATCCTGAATTCCAATCATGTATTTCATTGTATAGAGCCAAAGCCTTCTCTACATCACCCTGTTCTTCATGAATTGAAGCCAATTCATATTTTAAAGCATAATACTGGCCTGATTCCTCCTCAGAATATTGAACAGCTTTCTCTTTCCATTTTAAGGCTTCTTCAAAGTCCTTCTTCTTTATATGACAATTGCTGATCACACTGAAACATTCGATAGTAAGATTTTTATCCCTAGAAGCCAGCTTAAATTCGTCTATGGCTTCATCTATCAAACCTTCCTCCAGAAAGGCTACTCCTAGGTTAAAGCGACTTTCAAAGTCCTCCTGATCCACATTCTCCTCTACAACTTTCCTGAATTCAGAAGCTATATCAGTAAGGTCCATTTCAGCGGCTGCTCCATCTCCTTTTAACTGAAGATCAAAAACCGATTCTATTACCTCCGATTCCTCATCTATCCTATCTTTTAAATCATAATAACTAACTTCGCGCCGTTCTTTAAAAACTTCAGGGGCAATATCTTCTGCTGTAGCGTGAACATCAGAAGCAAGGGCGTCCTCCTCAACACTAACAGAATCAACCCCTTTTTCAAATAATCTGGCTTCTTTCTGAGTAGCTTTTTCAACTCTTTGCATAATTTCTTCTTCAGTTACCGTTGAGGATATTTCACATATAGCAGTAAGTTTCTCTTCTACTCTGGACTCGTCAGGATAGGATATTCTTAAGTTCTCAAGAATTCTTCTTGCGAGTCTCAATAATCCTTGCTCGACATATACATCGGCTTGTATCAGATTCGTCTCCAACATCTCTTCTGATCCCTCTTCAATTTTTTTAAGGAGCTCCTCCCTTTCCTCATCATCTGGGACTTCCTCGGCCTTTATCTCTTCTTCTGGGGGCTCAACGGCCTTCTCCTCCTCGGGGAGTTTTTCCGCTATCTTCTCTTCTTTAAGAACTTCCTCTGTCCTCATCTCCGGGGCAGCTTCTTCTGCCACCTTTTCTTCTCTGGGAAGGCCTTCTTCCTTCTTCTCTTCTTTAAGGGCTTCCTCTAATTTTTTCTCCTCCTCGGCAAGTCTTTCCGCTATCTCTTCTTCTTTAAGTCCTTCAGGTATTTCCTCTACCCTCATCTCCGGAGCAGCTTCTTCTGCTATCTTTTCTTCTCTGGGAAGCTCTTCTTCTTTCCTTTCTTCTTCAACGACTTCCTCTACTTTTTCCCCTTCCTCCAGAGGCGCCTCCACTTTCTCTTCTTCCTCAGGAACCACAAATTCTTCTACCAAAAGACTGTATTCTTTTTTAAGTGCTTCATCTTCAGGACAAAGAGCAACAAGCTCTTTTAATACAGGTATCGATTCCTTCCGTACATTATTGTTATGGTATTCATCCAATATAACTTTGCAGACAACCTCCAGGTTCTTCTTTTGATCTTTTAACTTATAAATATAGGCTAACTTTTCCAGGGCGGGTAAGTAGGTTTTTTTGGCTGAAAGAACAAGACCAATAAGGCCTATAGCTTTTTCGACTCTCCTTTTTTTGATCAAGCTCTCAATCAAGGGTGCGTAAAGTTCATAGGCATGATCAAGTTTATCCCGGGAAATATTGATGCGCCCAAGCTTAACTCTTGCTTCAACATCCTTTGGCCGGAGGGACATAATTTTAGAGTACGCATCTGCGGCTTTTTTAAAATTCTGGTCTTCAAAATAGATATCTCCCATAAGTTTGAGAGCAGTTACATTGTCTTTGTCCCCTTTCAGCATATCATTGATTAGATGCAGGGCCTCCTTCTTTTTGTTTTCTCTCTTAAGGAGCTCAATCAAATTGGACAGTGTTCTTGAATGATCTTCTTTAAGCTCGCTTGCCCGGCCAAGTATTTCCCTTGCTTCTTTTATAGCATTATTGCGGATCTTGAATTCAGCAATATCGTTAAGTTCATCAACCGCTTTCTCTACTTCTCCATCCATTGAATAAAGTTCAGAAAGCGATAACATCGCTTGCATATCTTTCTTGTCAATTTTTTTGATTTTTTCGTAGACAAAGATGGCTTGTTTTAATCGATTACTTCTTTTTAAATCCTTGGCGATATTTAAATATTCTGCCTTTGCTTCAGAAATAAAACCTTGACTGCTGTAGAGGTCAGCCAATTTCATGGATGTATCTATATCTCCGGGATTTAACTTGCTGGCTTTTTTAAAAATAGCTATTGCTTGAGTGTATAAGCCCCTTCCCTCGTAATAACTGGCAATCTGATAATATTCTTCGACCGCTTTGTTTTCTTGTTTTAATCTTATATGCAATTCACTTATGATGTTCCTGATACTTATATCCTGAGCTCCCCCTGACAACAGCCTTCGGTACACTTCAATGGCATCCCCATATTTCCCCCTTTTGACGCATCTCTCTGCTTGCTCTATGGTTTTGCTTCTATCTACTTCAGAAACCATCTCACTTACACCTGAGATTAAAAGTGAGCCTGTGTAAGGACGTTGGCCCCTTCTCTTTTAATGCTCGAAAATGTTCTTTTGTTGCGTATCCCTTATTTTTAGAGAGGGAATAGCCTTCATAAACATCATCCAAATGAAACATCATTTCGTCCCTTAGAACTTTGGCTACAATGGAAGCCGCTGCGATTGAAGTACTCTTTTTATCTCCTTGAAGAACACCTTTCTGAGGATAATCTACATCATTTAGGGTAAATCCGTCAACTAGGATGAAATCAGGAGTGATGGGCATCCTTTCCACAGCTTCTCTCATTGCACTCATCGAAGCCCAGTAAATATTATTCTGATCAATCTCAAAATTTGTTACAGAGCCCACGCCGACAGCTGCTGCATGGGCTAAGATTAGCTCAGCTAATCTCTGTCTTTTTTTCGGAGAAATGGCTTTGGAATCATCAATTTCATTGACCCATTCAAAGATATTTCTTTTTATCACTTTCTGAGGAAAAATAACCGATGCAGCGATGACAGGACCGAAAAGAGCTCCTCTTCCCACTTCATCGACACCTGCAATAGCCTTAAATCCCTTCTGGATGATTTTTCTCTCTATCTGAAAATCTGCCAATGTATTACCTTTCACTGAATGGAGTTCGATCCTCCAAAATAGCGATTGAAAAACAAGAAGAGGCCTCTCCTTTGCCAACGAATGAATCCACCCTTCATCTCAATTCCGATGACAACTTAATCCTAATTTAAACCGGCCAGGCTAATCTTTAATTTTCCCCATACCATATGCAGCGCCAAGCCATACAGAATATTTGTCCTATCTTTGTTCCTTAAGCCTTGCTGCTTTTCCTTTGAGTTCACGAAGATAATATAATTTGGCTCTCCTGACCTTTCCATGCCTGACAACTTCAACCTTTTTTATCATCTTGGAATGAAGAGGGAAAACTCTTTCCACTCCAATACCAAAAGAAATTTTTCGAACGGTGAAAGTCGCTCCTAATCCAGAACCTCTCTTGGCAATCATATCCCCTCGAAAAACTTGAATTCTTTCCTTGCTTCCTTCTCTGATGATAACATGAATTTCAACCGTGTCTCCCACTTTAAAAGAATCTCTATCCTTTTTAAACTGTTTTCCTTCCACTAAATCAATCAAGTTCATCTTTCTTTCCTTTCTCTTCAGTTTTTATTTCCTCAAGTATCCTTTTTTCCTCCAGAGATAATTCTCGACTCCTCAAAAGGTCAGGTCTCAGAAACCATGTCTTTGTCAAAGATTTTTTCTTTCTCCAATATCTAATTTTATTGTGGTTTCCGGAGAAAAGAACTTCAGGAACTTTTTTTCCTTTGAAATCGCGAGGTCGAGTATACTGAGGAAAATCCAAGATCCCCTCAAAGAAAGAATCATTTTTAACGGATTCCATCTTTCCGACAACTTGAGGAATAAATCTTGAAACTGCATCAACAAAAACAATGGCTGCAGGTTCTCCACCTGTAAGAATATAATCCCCAATTGAGATCTCGCCTGTCACTGAGTATTGAATCACTCTTTCATCAACTCCTTCATAACGGCCGCAGATAAGAACGATTTGAGGATACCGAGTAAATTCTTCGGCAGAAAAAGAATCGAATCTCCTTCCCTGAGGGGAGAGGAGGTATACGGGCGTATCCTCACTCTGCTTAATTTTTTCCACAGCCGCAAAAATCGGCTCTGGTTTTAGGACCATTCCTTGACCACCACCAAAGGGACGATCATCGACCTGTTTGTGCCTGTCTAAGGAAAAGTCTCTTAAATCATGAACATGAACTTCAACTAATCCCTTTTCCAGAGCCTTTTTTATGACACCTCCTGAAAATACACTCCCGAACATCGCGGGAAATATGGTGATTATATCAAATCTCATTCAACTCTAAAAGACCTTGAGGGGGATCGATCAGTATTTCCCTCTTCTTCAGGTTAACCTTTTTGCAGATAGCTTGTGTAAAAGGAATGAGCATTTCTTTTCCTTCTTTTTCAACGACTAAAAGATTATTATCTCCAAAACACAGCAGGTCTCTTACGCTGCCAACCCTATCTCCGCCTTTGGTGAACACAAAACAGCCAATGAGTTGGAAGAAGTAATAATTGTTTTTTTCCAGAGTATGAAGGTCTTTCTCTGGAAGCAGGATTTCCTGCCCCACAAATTCACGAGCCTGAGAAAGGGAATCGATTCCCTTTAGTTTGAGAATAAAATATTCTCTATAGGGGCGAAAAGATTCAACTCGAAATTCTTGAGCCTTCTCTCTTTGGAGATATACCCATGAAAAAAAAATGTTCTCGGGGATATTCTCCATAAAGCTTCACCCTCAGCTCACCTTGTCTTCCCTGACTCCTTATAATCTTTGCTATGCTGACCAAATTATCCTTTTTCGATTATCTCGAGATTAAATCTCCTCTTAAGCTTCATTCCAGCAGCACCAAGAATAATTCTTATGGCCCGTGCTGTTCTTCCCTGTTTGCCGATCACTTTACCCAAATCTTCCTGGGCAACCTTGAGTTCCAGGATAGTGGTCTGCTCCCCTTCTAACTGGGAAACCTGTACCTTGTCCGGATTGTCAACTAATGATTTGGCAATCAATTCAACAAGTTCTTTCACTGTAACCTCCTTTAAGTTTTAGAATCTTGATTGGAAAGCTTCTCAGGCTTTGAAACTTTATGTAAAAGAGATTGAACTGTTTTAGAGGCTTGAGCCCCTCTCTTCAACCAATAATTTGCTCTCTCTAAGTCAACTTTGATATCAGGTGGTTCTGTTAAAGGATTGTAATAGCCTAAAATCTCTTTTGCTTTGCTTTCCCTGGGTTTTCTTGAATCAATAGCTACAATACGATAATAGGGCCTTTTTTTCGTTCCCAGTCTCATGAGTCGTAATGCAATCATTTTCTATCCGTTATTACAAAGGTAGTAGAGATAATATCTTAATTTTATCTCTAAGTCAACTGTTTTTAACGATATAAAAAAGGGATCGCATCTCAATATGTGACATGTCTCTCCCGCCCGTACAAAAGCGAATCGGCACCTTCTTCTGAATATGTTAAAAATCGAGATGCGACCCCGATAGGAGTTTCTGAAACTGAGATTTTTTCATCATTTTCTTCATTTCTAAAAACTGCTTTAACAACTGATTCACTTCAGAAACCGACCTTCCGCTTCCCTTAGAAATTCTTAATCGCCTGCTCCCGTTGATTATCTTTGGACGTTCCCTCTCCTCCATAGTCATGGAATTAATAATAGCCTCATAGTGAAGAATCTTCTTATCATCAATATTCAGCTTAGAAATATTCTTAAAAGGCCCGGCTTCGGGAAGCATGCCTAAAAGTTGGGAGAGAGAGCCCATTTTTTTCATCTGGATGAGCTGCTTTTTGAAATCCTCTAGGGTAAACTCTTGCTTCTTGAGACGTTTCGCAAGTTTCCTCGCTTCATCTAAATCAGCTTCCCCCTCGGCTTTCTCGACTAAACTCAAGATATCGCCCATGCCGAGTATACGAGAAGACATCCGGTCAGGGTGAAAAATTTCAAACTTATCAAATTTTTCCCCCGTACCGACAAATTTTATTGGTTTACCTGTAACGGTAACAATCGATAAGGCTGCTCCCCCCCTGGCATCGCCATC
>DAOUYU010000125.1 GCA_030673995.1 Candidatus Aminicenantota bacterium | reverse complement strand
CGAATATATTTCATGATTCTTTTCTTTTCCCATAAGGAGATTTCTACGTAATTTCCGGGCCTTTGGGCGCCTTGAACAGCTTCAGGGACATATCCCACGCCCTCAATCCCTCCTTGACATCTTTTTGAGTCGAGATTTATAATTCTCACGATGATTTGAAGGGTAAATGGGAACAAAGATGCTCACTCAGCCAGAGCTGCCGAAAAGGAAATTCTTCCCTTGTCGGGATCGCCTACTACTCGGTTGTCGACCTTTACAACCATGCAAAAGGGATCGAACGCTACATGGGTCTGCGGCAAGACAACAGAGCGGGCTATGAGTATGCCTTAAACATCCGCTTGGCCTAACGTCTAAAGGGAAAACTACTCCTAATCGCCGGAACAAGCGATGTCAATGCCCCTTTTACAGCCAACATGAAAATGGTAGATGCCTTCATAAAGGCCGAAAAATCCTTTGACCTGATCGTTATCCCGGAGCAGGACCATTCATTACGTGGAAACGGCCAGTACATTCTCGAAGCTGCCAGAAGATATTTTGAGGAACATCTCCTTCTGGAAAAATATAGTTTTAGATAATCAAGGTAATATCTGTAAAAAACGATCCAGGCCGAGAATGAAAATTCCCTTTCCGACCTGTTTAAGAAAGTGAGGCGACTCAATCACCTGAAATGCGAAAGGAACCTCGATCCTCTCCTTAAAATACCTTAGATTGGAGGCCAACTGCTTTTCGTCTTTTTTGCATTCAACGAGGAGATAAGGTATATTCTTTTCTGTTACCACAAAGTCAACCTCTCGCCCGTCTTTGGTCCGGACATACATCAAGCGGTAATCTCCTTTTCCCCATTCATTCCAGGCGGATACAGCTCTTTTGAGCTGAACAGCGATGAAATTTTCAAACCTCTTTCCCTTGTTTTCAAGAAGCCCCCAATCCCAAAAATAGTATTTTTGCTCCTTGAGAACCGATCTTTTTAGCCGGGCTGTGAAGGGCGCAACATCAAATACTAGATAGACTTTTTTTAAAGCCTCAAGCCAATTCTTGACAGAGGCATGAGCACATTCCAGTACATTTTTCAGATTGTTCAGACTTAAGGGAGCTCCCACTCGTTCAGGCAGGAGAAATAGGAGCGTCTGGAGCTTCTGAACATTTGATATTTTCGAAAGATCCCGAACATCCTCACTTGTAATCAAGGAAATATGGTTGTTTTTCCATCGCTCATAAAAATCTTTTTTACCCACGCTCACAGGCTCAGGGAATCCTGTGAGATCATAGAGAAGATTTGTGGCGTCTTGAAAAGTTTTATTCGGCTCGCTGAAGGGAATCTGAGGGTTTTTGGGATGCCAGATTGTTTCTCGATCCAGAAAAAAACCGGTTAAATCATGGGGATGTAGAGGATTCATTTTGAATAAAAAATACCTGCCGACAAGGCTATCACCTGACCGACGAAGATAATCGAGGCGAGCACTTCCCGTGATGACGAAATTAATGCTCTTTTTCCATTCATCATAGTAACTCTTAAGGATGTTTTTCCATTTTGGGTATTTGTGGATTTCATCAAAGACTACCCACTTACGACTCCCTTCTGGAAGGCTTGTTTCAGGAAACACTGGAGAGGCCATATTTTCAAGGAAGAAAAGAGGATTTGATGCAAATTGCTGTTTTAGAGTGATGCTGTCCCAATTATGATAGCTGTGACTCTGCTCGATTCTTTTCAGATGGCTCTGAGCAAGTGTGGTCTTTCCTATTTGACGAGGACCACAAATGAAGGACATCCTGCTGTGGAGGAATAGTTCATCGAGCGCCCACTGCTCCAGTATATGAGTTATAGCCATAAGACTATTTTATATAATGATAGAAAATAGTCAAGGCTTTTTTTCACTAGTATGAAAATTAGAAATAACCGCTAGTTCAATCTATAACCGAAGATCTCATATTTCATTTTGACAGCGATTCCCAAGCTGAATGATATGGTGAGGGCAATCTGGTATGACTGCACGGGCTATTCTAGGCAGAACGTATTTGTATAAATCACTGTATGGAGAATTTCAATCCAAGCGATATGCGAAAGCCGCTGGGCTGATAATTCCTGGTGATTCTGAGCGTCAACGGAAGTTGACGGTTCTGATCTGCGATCTGTAGAGGTCATTACGCTAACTTCTTTCTTTTCAGTGATTCTCCATTTCTGGAGCGAATTGGCCCGTTTCTTGATGGCGGTTGAGACCTGAGCCGGATATATTTCATGATTCTTTTCTTTTCCCATAAGGAGATGTCTACGTAATTTCCGGGCCTTTGGGCGCCTTGAACAGCTTCAGGGACATATCCCTCGCTCTCAATCCCTCCTTGACATCTTTTTGAGTCGAGATTTATAATTATCATGATAATTTGAAGGGTAAATGGGAAGAAAGATGCTCACTCAGCCAGAGCCGCTGAAAAGGGAATTCTTCTCTATTTTATAATCGTAATTAGAAGCAAAGGATAGAAGATTCGGAGGGAATTCAATGAAAAAACAACTATATCTTTTATTGATTTTTATTCTCATCTTCTCGGCCTGTAAAGCCAAACCCGGTGTGGAAGCGAGAAGGGAGATAATTGATGGCATTGAGTATATCTATAATACTAAAACACCTCTCTATCCAAAGAGAACGCTTTCTTTCGAAGAGGAACTTGCCATTGACCCGGAGGACGACGAGGTAAATATTATCCTTTTCCGACCCAGGAGTTTTGTTGTCGGTCCGAATGAAAATATATACATTACAGATATTCAAGACAATGCGATTAAAGTTTTTGATCCAAATGGTAAATATAAGCTGACAATCGGACGCCGGGGACAGGGGCCCGGAGAATTCCAGTCTATTGGCCACCAGGCCTTTTTGCCAGATGGAAGATTTTTAGTCATGGATTCGAGACAGAAAAGGACGAGTCTCTTTGATTCTTCTGGGAAGTTTCTCGAGAGTTTTAAGTGGGAAGAGAGCCTCGGCCTCCTTTATCTCGCAACAAATTCTTCTTTAATTCTCAGAAAATACACATTTGGAGGGAAAAACAATCCTCTGGAAGACCGGAAGCTTTTTATCAGGGAGTATGATTTTGCAGGCAGTGAGATCAACTCTTTTGGTGAGTTTAAAGATGAAAAGACAAGAATTTATACGATTGGAAGAGCTGCTGTTTTACTGGCTCCAGCTTATCCTCCTATGTCCATTTTTGCCGGTGATTTGGAACGTCAGCAACTGTATCATATGGTAAATAATGAGTACATTATCGAAGTTTATGACAGGGCCGGAAAAGTCATAAGGAAGATTGAGAGGCCCTATGAACCGGTTCCATTTACACGTCAAGATGCCCAGGAATACTTGGCGAGATACGAAGAGGATTCAAAAATGAGAAAAGCTGTTGAAGCGATGTCGACGCCAAAGGTAAAAACCATAACCACACGAATGCTCATCGATGACAGGGGAAATCTTTGGGTTGAGACTTTTGAAAAGAAAGAAGAAGAGGACCAGGTCCTTAAGGCTTACGATATTTTTAGCGAGGATGGTTCTTACGAGGCCAAAGTCTGGCTGGATAAAGATCCGGCTATAATTCTCAAGGAAAAAATGTACTTGATGGAAACGAATGAGGAAACCGGATTTAGTGTTGTGAAGAGGTACAGGCTAGTCTGGAAGGAATTAGAGGAAAAAACGCTTCAAAATTAAAAACTGGGATCAGATAAAAGGAGGGACAATAAAGAAAGCTTTCATTCTATATTTAATTATTGGCCTGGTTTCTGCTCATGTGTAGCAGATAATCGACAATCCTAAAACACCATTAAATAAGAAGCCTGGGCGGATCTTAACGCTTAAGGAAGTAATGCGAATAGATGGCGAAGGAGAAAATTATTATTATAACGGCGCAAATGAACTTCAAATCGATAAATCCGGCAATATCTACCTACGGGATGTCTGGCACTCTAGCCAGAGGATGCATCTTCCGAAGTTTTCCCCTGATGGAAAATTTCTTATTGACTTATATAAACAAGGTGAAGGTCCCGGAGAGATTCAATTAGATTATAACTTCGCAATTTCAGAATCAAAAGTCTTTATCTATGATTATTCGAAAAGAAAAATAATCTTGATGGATGATGACGGAAAATTTGTTAAAGAATATAAAACCAAGCCAGGCTCATCCAAAACACTTATCGGCTCTTTTAAAGACTGGCTTGTATTTGTGCGTAAAGTTAGACCAAGTGAGCGAAAAAAATCTCGTCTCTATGATATAAAAAGGATCTTTGTTTGATTTATATGACTTGGAAGGAAGGTTTCTGGACAGCTTTTTTATTAATATCAAGGGTCGCATACTGAAAATAGATGGTAATTTTCTCTATACATCTGAACATGATGAAGACCATCTCCCCTATTTAGTAAAGTATAGAATTGTGGATTCACTTTGGACACAATGAAAGAAGTTAATCCGAAAATCTCAAATTCTTGTTGTATAAAAATGACAGCATGACTGTCCGCCTGGCACCATGTATTCCCTTTAAAATAATATATTTTAATCATATTTCCTTTAAGCAGCCTTTGCAAAAATTAGGCGATCTTAAGCAATTCTGGTGACAAAAAGATCACACAGGGAGAAGTCTGCTTTATAGAGTGACGGACTCCGGATCCGAAGGGTTAGGGTAAAAATCCCTCTCTCACCCAGTAAAACTTATCCATAATTAGGCAAGTTTCAGCAAAATCTGTGACGCATTTGCGTGTGTTTTTTATTAGAGAACTTGACATAAAATATAGAATTTTGATAGAATTTTTAACAGTAGAGCAATCATTTCCCGTAAAAATGAGAAATCAAAGTTATAAGCATAGAGGAACTAATGTCTGATTTTAATGCTAGGCAGGAATTATTTGACAAACTTTATGCACATAGAAAACGAAGAATTATAACTTTTTTTACTAGTCAAAAGAAACCTGAACCATTATTTGCTACTCAAATAGCTCAAGATGCATTGTCATTGTTTTACGAAATCCTAAAAGAAGGCAATTTAGGAGATAAAATAGATTTGTTATTACATAGTTCTGGAGGTCAAATAGATACTCCCTGGCCTCTTATTAATTTAATTAGAGAATACTGTAAAGAAATCAATATTTTAGTTCCTTGGAAGGCTCATAGTGCTGCAACTCTAATTGCTTTAGGTGCTAATATTATAGAGATGGGACCATTGGCATCTCTGTCTCCAATTGACCCTCAATTCCAAATTAAAACAGGTCAGAAAGATGAGTTTGTTGGCGCTTGTGTCGAGGATATTTATGGATACTATAGCTTAATCAAAGAAACATTGAATTTAGATTCTAATGGAAGAGCAGAAGCATTGAAGGTTCTTGCAGGTAGAATTAGTCCAGAAGTACTTGGAAAAATATCACGTACACGGAAAGAAATCCGTACTATAGCAACAAACTTGTTAAATCTGCACATGAAAGATGATTCTACAATTGAGAAGATTGTTGATAATTTAGTTTT
>DAOUYU010000111.1 GCA_030673995.1 Candidatus Aminicenantota bacterium | reverse complement strand
GTTGTGGTCGAAGCCTTCATTTTTATTACAGTGATTAAAGTAGAGATTGTAACTTTGATCTCTATGATCGTAGCTGCTGTTATTGGTACTGTTATCGGTGCCGGCATCGTGGCTAAATTACCGGAAAAAAAGATTCAGCTGGTTATGGGCATTGCATTATTAATAACTGCTTTTTTTATGCTTTCCGGTCAATTAGGATGGATTGCCGGATTAGGGACCGGTGAAGCTATTGGATTGACAGGCTGGAAATTGATTATTGCTGTTGTTGTTAATTTTGTATTAGGTGCCATGCAGTCGGCAGGTATTGGAATGTATGCCCCGAGTATGGCCATGGTCTATATTCTTGGAATGTCCCCAAGAGTTGCTTTTCCAATCATGATGGCCTCTGCGGCATTCACTTTACCTCCAGCTTCTATTAAATTCATCAAAGAAGGCGCATATAACAGAAAAGCTTCTCTGGCCATTACTGTTAGCGGAATCGTGGGAGTATTTATCGCCGCCTATATCGTTAAGTCTTTACCAGTGAAAATGTTAATCTGGTTAGTGATCGTTGTAATAGTTTACACTGCGATTACTTTATTATTAAGAGCCGCGAGAAAGAGTAAATAATACGCCAGGTAAGAAAGGTCATGCGCAGAAACTGTTGAAATTCCAGCTGCTGATCCACATGGCTATTCATCTTGAACCTGCTTGGATTATTTACCTATAAAAGAGTTCCTCGCTATATTGGGATTCCACGGTAGGGACAGGGCGAAAAGAACGAGCGAAGAGTAGCGGCCTGAATCTCTATTGAAATTGGTCCGGTATAGAATTATAATGATTGCCAGGAAAGAGAGAGCGGACATAACTCAGTGGTAGAGTACGAGCTTCCCAAGCTCGGGGTCGCGGGTTCGAATCCCGTTGTCCGCTCTCTCTTTCTATAAAAGAAGGAAGAGAATTGATCCCGTATCAAAAAAATTGGAAGCTTTTTGTGGATAGGGAGCCCCTCAGTGGCTCTTTAAACATGGCTGTGGATGATTTCCTCTTCCAGTCACTCCCTGATGTACCCGTGACCTGTCTCCGTTTCTACGCATGGAAGCGGCCAACGGTGTCTTTTGGATACTCCCAGGATATCCGGAAGGTTGTTGATGTTGAGCACCTCCAGGAGCAGGGGATTGATATCGTCAGAAGAATGACGGGCGGAAAACTGGTGTTGCACCACAAGGAAGTGACATACTCTTTGTGCTCTTCAGACAGTGAAACATTCACTTCAACGCTTATGGATTCTTATAAATTGATCTCCCAGGCCTTGATGCGGGGTCTAGAAATAATGGGCCTTAAGCCTAGCCTGGCAGCGGCTCCTCCCGACTCCTATGTCAAGGGAGATCTGCCCTGTTTTTCCTATCCTGCCCAGAATGAGATAGAGGTGCAGGGAAAGAAGATAATTGGCAGCGCCCAAAAGAGAGCCGGCTCAAAATTTATCCAGCATGGTTCAATTCCTTTAGAAGAAGATGAGGGTCTGCTGGAGTCTGCTTCGCTCTCAAAAAGCGAAAAAGGCAGTATGCGTATGATCTTCCTTTCTCAAGCTATGGGAGCGAAGGTGAGTTTTGACTGGGTGGTTGAGCATTTAATCTTAGGAATTTCTGACTTTTTCGATATCGGTTTGATACCAAAAACATTTAAAATAATAGAAAAGGAAGCGATCCTTGAAATTCAAAAAGAGAAATACGGTAACAGGGAGTGGACCTTTGGGTCTCCATGATATTGATTTTTTTGTTTTGAGATGATAGTATTCCCTTCACGAACGAGGGACACTCACGATGAACGAAGTTGAAGAACTTTCCAAGCTCGATACCCAGAGTCTGCCCCCCCTTAGGACCATCCTGCTGGATGACCTCCATCAGAATGTATTAAAAAATCTTTTTCTTGAACTGGGAAGTGGCCCTGTTCTCTATCTTCTTTCTCCTTCTTACACTGTTATGAACCCGACTCCGAGCGAGGCAATCAATGACTTCATCAGCAAAAATGAAAATTTCCTTGATTACTTAAGAGAATCCATCGTTCAGAACTTAGCTGTTTATTCAGTCTTTTTAGATGTGAACAGCTATTTCATTGAGCAAAACAATTGTCTGGTTTTAGCCAGGTTAAGGGAAAGGGATTCGGGTGGAAGACGATATGAGATCAAGTTTTATACGCATTCTGCTCGGGATCTGCTGACTCAATACAAGGATAAAATCTACATCGGGAGAGATTTTATCGACCTTTTCCATTTCAAAAGAAAGTATCTGGGTGTTAAAGACCTGATCGTTTCTTTAAAAGAGCAGTACGAGGTTTTGCTTGATAAGGCAGAGGAGAAGTTGAAGAATCCGTTAGAATACAAGTCCTTTTTCCAGGAGATAAAGGAATCCGTAAATGAGTTGCGAAACGAGAGCCTTTTGGCACTTCAATCTCTTCCCCCTTATTTTGATTTCAATAAATTAAAAGGGGATGATTTGATTGATATCAATGCGCAGTACCGTACCATCAATCATTACATGATAGAGCTAAATGATGAAGTGGCTGAGTTTGAAAACCTCCTGCGGAATAACAAGGAAACGAATTTTGTTCGTTATGTGACTAAGTACAAAAAAGATATGGCTAACGCCATTTCTTATTTTAATATCAGGATCAACGGCTATTTAACGACAAAGATATACAACCTGAAAGACAAACTCTGAATCCTGCCCTTTCCTATTTACCTGAATTATTTATAAAAACTGCCGATACTAATAATCAATATCTATGAAATAAGCACATTATTTAATCTTCAATCCTGATCGTGCCGTAGCTTGTGGAAAGCAAGATGGAGGGTTTGTCTTTTTCCTGCAGAAATGCTTTTATTGTAGAAACTCCGTTTTCTTCTTCTAAAGAAAGTTCATCAGGAAGCCCCCATTTTATATCGCCGTTTTTAGCCCTGGCTTCAAACGGATATGGCCCTTGCAGTGGCCAGGAGAACCTTATGTTGGTGTATTTTCCTTTTATCTCTATGGGATGGGTCAGCGGAGAAGGTTCGAGAACAACATCTCCATGGGAGAGGGAAATGGTTGTTTTTCCCGAGAATTCAGACAGCCTGACATTTCGATAGGAGGAAGTAATGGAGATTTCCTGCCCTATGATCCTCTTCCCCAGTACGTCCAAGTTTTTTCCGTCGATAAGGAGATTGCCCCGTATGTTATTCACTTCGACTTTGCTGTAGTTATCTTTGATATCAAGGTATCCCTTAGCACCATGGACTCCCACCTTAGAGTGGTGTCCTATAATTTTTGTCGGTCCCACTTCATACAGGGCAATTTTTTTGTAAGAATTCTCGATCTCGATGGGTCCTGCAAGGTTTTGACCGAAAATTTCTGTGTGTGGGCCATCAACCTTGACAGCTTGAGAAATATTTTCCATATGAATTTTTCCGTATTTATTGCTAATTTGTGTCATTCCTTTAATATAGCTCACGAATATCGTGGAGTGTTTGCTTTCCAAATGCAGGTCGGATCGAACATTTTTAACTTCAACATCTCTATAGCTGTTTTTTAAGATGAGCTCTCCGTAAATATCAGAAGCGATGACTTTTCCGTGGCGGTTAGTGATATCCGTATTTCCAACGTTTGATGTTTTGACTGTTCCGTAGGAATTTTTCACTTTAACATCCATGCTTTTAGGGAGAAAGACTTTAAAATGTGTCTCGAAGTTTTTTCTCCTGAGTTCGTCCCGGTTTGTGGAGAGAGTCACCTGGTTAGTATTTTTATGGATGATCATCTTAATTTTTTCGGAGATCTCTTTAGCTTTTTCTTCGTTTATCCGCCTGATATTTTTCCGGAAGGTGATCGTTATTTTTTCCTCATCGGTTCCATTGATCTCGATATCTCCATGGGCATTGATGACCTGAAAGTGGGGAGGGAAGGGCGGTTCGATTTCCTGGAGTTCTTCATAGATAAACTCTTTAGCGGAGAAGATGAAGTAGTCGTCTATGAAAAAACCAATATCATCGAGTTTTCCTGTGCGGGCATGATAGAAGGTTACACCTGCCAGGATGATGAAAATTAAGAGGATAATTTCTTTTGCTCTCATTTTTAGCCTCTCTAGGGCATCTTTTCTTCTTCCCTTTCTTTAAGCCCAAAATAGAGTTTCCAGGCACCCCAGGCTATAAGAATCAATGGCCAGAGACGAGCGAGGAGGTCCCACATCTCTACATCAACATTCTCTAGAAGGAAGATGGTACCGGTCACGATGAGGATAATTCCCCAGACAAGGGGATCCTTTCTTCTGAATTTCGCCATTTTATCCTCCGTTAGCTGTCTTTACCGTTTTTCTTTGTGGCATAATCATAAATAAGCTTACCGCCTATAATGATGACCACTACAGGCCAGAAATTCCAGATAGTGCTGTAGCTTATGATTTCAAAATTTGCCAGAAGTAAAACAGCTCCCAGGGCAAGCAGGATAACTCCCCAGAAAATAGAGCCGGTTTTCATGAATTGGGGAAGTTCGTCGATCTTTTCTTCCTCTTCTTCCTGCTTGAGGGCTCTGCGGTTAATGGTTTTGGCAATCTGGATAGCATCCATAAACTGGTAAATCCAAAATCCTGCAAGGATCAATCCAAAGAAAGGTTGACCTGCCTCATTTTCCTGTATGGTGACAAGCCCTGCGAAGATAAGAATAAAAAGGAATCCTTTGTTGATCTGACGGTTGTAGATTTGGCCTATTCCTGGAAAGAATGAAAGAATCCCTGCAAGTGCGGGAGATTTGGGGGGCCTTTTGACGATTATTTTTCCTTCCATTTTATACCTCCATGTTTATGTGATGTTTAATCTTCATTTCCTCCGAGAAACTTTATATTCTTGATAGAAACGAGAATATTGTCCTTGTGTTCACCCAGGGTATCCACGAAAGTTTCGGCTCTGGCATACAGCTTTTCAACTTTGCTGTAGCCGAGATGAATCTGCCTGCTGACCGATTTATTGATCCGGTTCCTCTCCGGGCTGAGAGAGTAGAATGAGACGACCATAAGCAGGATTGTTACTGCGGCCAGGACGGGCTGAAGAGAGGGATGAAACAGAAAATCAAAGCTCAGTTTGAATCTTTTCTTTTTACCCGGGATCGAGTAGAGCCAGTCCAATAGATTTTTGCTCACCTCTACTTCAGGAAAATCGGTCAGAGATTCCTTGGTTTCTCTGATGTAAGAGAAAAGCAGAGAGCAGTTCTTACATGTTTCGAGATGCTCCTTGACCGCTCTTTTTTCTTCTTGATTGAGCTCATCTTCGAGATAAGGAGACAGGAGTTCTTCTATGTGTTCACATCTCATTTTTCATCTCCCTTTCTTCTTTAAGGATTTTAGCCAGTTGGAGTCTTCCCCTGTTAACCCGCGATTTAACGGTTCCCAGAGGAAGATCCATGATCTCTGCTATCTCATCGTATTTTTTCCCCTGAATATCTCTGAGAATGACTACCATTCGAATTTCAGTGGAGAGAGTGTTGAGACCTTCCCAGATGGTTTTTTTGCTTTCTTTTTTCACGACCCTTTCCTCAGGACTATCGAATGCTTCTGAAATGAGATAATGCTCATTGAAATCATCCCTCGTCGTCTTTTCCCATTTTGTCTTTCTGTACCGGTCGATGAGATAGTTTTTAGAAATGGTGATGAGCCAGGCGCTGAAATTTTTTTCGAAGTTATACTTGTGAAGGGAATTGTAGAGCTTGAAGAAAATGTCCTGGGTCAGGTCTTCTGCCTCCTCGTAGCTTCCTGTAAACTGGTAAGACATGTTGAATATCCTTTTGGAATAAGTGTTAACGAGCATTTCCCAAGCTCCTTCTTTGCCTTTTAAGCATT
>DAOUYU010000029.1 GCA_030673995.1 Candidatus Aminicenantota bacterium | reverse complement strand
TGGCTGTCATTTTTTCTAAGTCTCGGTCAGGAATTTTTCTTCTAATTTTTACTTTTATCCTTTTTTCCGGATTAACAGGCCTATATTTTGGAAGGGTAAGGCATCAGCAGAAATGGATAAAAAATTTTCTTAAAGCTAGTTTTTTAATCATAATTTTCATATCTCTTTACCTAGGGTTAAGTTCTGTTGTTGAAAGATTTGACCTTGATTTGCTGGTCCGTGAGGGAAGGCCTGTTTTCTGGAGTAATGTGATACCAATTGTTGGTGATTTTCCTCTGGCCGGGACAGGATTGGGAACTTTTGCTTCTGTCTATATAGTTTATGATGAAACCATGAGACCTGGCAGTGTCTCCCATGCTCATAATGATTATCTTGAATATTTGTCGGAACTTGGAATTGTGGGGTTGATTTTGCTTCTTGGTGGGATAGCTTTTATAGTCGTTAGTTCGTTTCTTATCTGGCGGGTAAGGAGACATCCAGAAGTGAAAGGACTGGCCCTGGGAGGGATTGTTGCGATTGTAGCCATTCTGATTCACAGCATTGCTGATTTTAATCTGCACATCCCGGCAAATATGGTACTTTTTACCGTTGTCTTATCGCTGACAGCCGTGACGGCATTTTATAAAGCGAAGCGAGAGAAATAAATCTTAAGACTCAAATCTCAAAAAATGAACAATTTTAAGAGGATTATATTCATTTTTGTGGTTATAGTCATTGGAGCTATTAATATTCTAATTTACTGGAATAGTCATTTGTATTATCGATCTGAGAAAATTGAGGATAATGAAAAGAAGATAAAAATCCTGGAGAGAGCGAATCGGATTTTTCCCTCTAATGATCTTGTCTTTTATGAAATGGGAAAAGCTTATTTTGATTTAGGAATCGAAAGCCTTAACGATAAAGCACTTAGTGAAGCTTATCTTCGAAAATCCATCGATAGTTTTGCTCGCTCCATAAAAATAAATCCAACCTCCTCCTTCAGCCATTTCAATTTTGCTCAGTCTCTCCTCTATATGAGTTATATTTCTCCTTCCCCTGATTTCAACTGTTATGAGGAATACAGGAAAGCAGCTCTTCTTGCTGGGCATAACAGCCAGGTTTTTTATGAAGTCGGGAAAATATTTCTTTCTAGATGGCCGGAGCTTTCAGAAAAAGACAGGGAATTCACTCTTAAGATTTTGAGAAAAATAGTTAGCGGAAAAGAGAGAGAGAAACTTCAAACTCTCATGCAAATCTGGGATATGAATGTTAAAGATTACGCTGTCATGGTGAAGATATTACCTGAAGATGTAGCAGTTTATCGTTTGTATGCAAAGTTTCTCGGTGAGAAATCACTCTCTCCTGAGATGAGGCAGGAGATGTTGGCCAAGGCTGAATTTCTGGAATTTGAGAGAGCAAAGAGTGATTATCATTCTGGAGAGAATGAGTTTCTCTATTTCAGATTGAAAGAGGCCATCAAGCATTTTGAATCCTGTGTGAATACGCTGGATAGAATAAGTTTTTACCAGAGCCTTGCTTACCAGGACCTGATAGATTCTTCAGAATTTTTCGAGTTGCGAAAGTCAGCGTTGCTGAACCTGGCCAAATGCTTGCTTGAGGAAAGGAGAGAGCTGGGGGAAGTTGAAGGATATTTGCGCAGGTATCTTGGAATGGAAGATGAGGTGGCTGCAGTAGGCAGACTTGAATCCTACCTCAAGGATAGAGGATTGATAGAAGGGGAATTGGGAGCAAGCTTTGATGATCTGGACCGCATTTCTTTTCAGATGCTGCTTAGCTTCAAGCAGAATCGGTACAGGGACATCATGAGGGTAGGACGCCTTCTCAGGGAAAGTTTTGTGGTTGTGACAGAAGCAAGAAAGCGCAGCTTTGTGAGGATTTTGCAGCTTGTTGGTAATTCTTATCAAAAAGCCGATTATATCTATGATGCTCTGGAATTTTACCAGAAGGCTCTGGAGATAGACTCGGATAACCTGGAGACTCTGTTGAGGATTCGCCGTAATTATGAACGGTTGAACGATGAGGAGAAGATTCGAGAGAAAGAGGAGCAGATAGAAAAGCTTCTGGCGCCAAGAGAGACAGTACCTAAAAATTCTATGATTTATAAGGGGTGGAGGTTTTCGCACAAATTGGCCCTTGATGGGAGAGAAATTATTTTAGATTTGTATTTTAAAGGAGAAGAAAAGGGTATCGTGCCTTTGATTTCTGTCTTTTTTAACGGCAGAGTCGTCTGGGATGATTATTTAAAGATTAAAGAGGAGGAAGTTGAGGAGGAGCCGGAAAGGGAAGGCAGGGGAGATGTTGATAAGATTCTCTCTCTTTCTTTGAAATCCAAAATCGGGAAGAATATGCTCGTTGTTGTGCCGGTGAACAGGTCGGTTAACCTGTTAAAGATAACCTGCCGGTTAGAAAAGTAAACTTTTAACTTCTCAATAAGTGTGTGGGTAGTAGCAATGGATTCCCGCTACCCGCCTGCGCGGGCACAGGCTCCGCGGGAATGACGATTGAGTGTGAGTGTCTGTCATTCCCCTGTCTTCACAGGGGCAGGCTCTGCAAAACTTGTGAGTGTCTGTCATTCCTGCGAAAGCAGGAATCCAGTGATTAGTCACAAATATAATCTACCCCAAATTATTGAGAGCTTACGTAAACTTTAAAAAAATTTGTTAATTGAGGTTTACAAAAGCGATTTAACTATGTATTATGATAGAGATTTTGAGAGGAGGGAGCAATGTTCAAAGCCGTAAGGCTAAAATCAGTATCACTTATATTGATTTTTTCTTTCATTCTGTTTAATTCACCATATCTTTTAACCGGACAAACTGAACAAACTGGACAGACTAAGGGTAAAGGGGATTTAGTCGGAAGAGTGCATGGCAAAGATGGGACTACAGCTGTAGAAGGAGCCATTATTAAGATAAAAAATATTGTCACTGGTAGGGTTTATGAAAGCAGCAAAACTGACAAGATGGGTACCTTTAAGATCGAAGGACTCGAAGAAGGGATGTATGCCGTAGGTATAGTTACAAAAGAAGGAAATTTTAATGTAGAGAGTTTGCTAGGAATTAAAGCAAACAAAGCAACATCGGTTACTTTTGCCTTGAAACCTTACTTAAAAGGAGCGCCAAAAAAGGCTGGAGCGAAAGTGAGATTCATAGAAAAGGTGAAGGAAGTTTCTAAAATTGCGAAATTCTTTGCATCACCCATCGGTGTTGCCATTATAGTAGCCTCCTCTGCTGCGGTTGTCTATGGCATTGTTAAGCTGGTTGAAAAGGAACCAGAAGTATCGCCATATAAGTAGTGAGTTAATCGTAAGGCGTAAAAGGGAAAATAATTTAGCAGTTGATATTTTTATCTGGCCGGCAAACGGAAAATTTGAAATGGTTAAAGCAAAAAGAAAATTAAGGGCCCGTTTCCCTGCGGGCTTTTGTTAACTTTAATAGAGTAGCAAGAAAAGAAAGGGCAGGCAGTTTTTTTTTGAAAAGTTCCTGCCTTTTTTTTTATCAATGATATTTGGAAAGCAAGCTTTGCAGAGCCTGTTCCCAGGAGAAAGCATGCCAGGCTATGGGCCTGGACTGTGAATGGGGATTACCATTTAATTTTCACATTTCTTTTGTATTGCCGAAATTGAAAACCATAGTTATTTTTTATCCAATTTGTTAGCATCTAGAAGGAGTGAATTTTAAGATTTATTTTGCGAGAAAAATTGCATTAGTCTTTCTTTTCCTTTATTTTTCAATCTTGTCTTCTGGGATACAAGATTATTCTCTTCCTGAAGCTTTAAAAGTGCTGAACGCTATTGAGGAGATCGAAAGAGAGCAGTCCAGAGCAGATAAAAAGACTTTAAAAGAAATGGTTATAACCGAAAGCGAATTTAATTCTTATGTTGCCTACCGGATAGAAAATGAAAAGGCAGAAATTTTGAAAGAGTTTCGCCTTAAATTTTTTAGGAGGAATAAGATCGAAGGTAAGATCTTTATAGATTTGAAAGGCCATAAAGCCCCAAAATTTCTTAAATCCCGGATGACTCTTTATTTTGGAGGAAAGCTTGAAGTCAAAGATGGACAGGTAAGGTTTAACATGAAAGACTTGTTCCTTGAAGGGCAGCGTATTCAACTGAGGGTCATAGATCTCATCCTGTACATCCAAGCTAAAATTGAAAACAGGAAAGTTTCCAGTATTAAAGATTGGTATGAGATTCCATATGGAATAAAAGATATCAAAGTCCACCGCGGTAAAGCGGTTTTCTATTATTAAAAAAGCCAGGCAACCCAGAAATACAGGGTTTTGTGGGCTGAATGGACAAAGGAAACAATGATAAGGATTATTGGTGGAATCTATAAGGGAAAACGGCTCAAGAAGGTGCCGAGTCCGCAAGTCCGTCCTTTACCTGCCAAGCTTAAGGAAGCTCTGTTTAATATTATTCAAGATGATGTAAGAGGCAGTTTTTTTCTTGACGGATTTGCAGGCACTGGCTCAGTGGGGATTGAAGCCTTGAGCCGGGGGGCAGAGCACGTGGTTTTTGTCGATGACTATTACCCTGCTGTGAAAGTTATAAAGGCCAATTTGGCGAAGTGCGAAGCCGAAGCAAGTGCTTGTGTTATTCACAAAGAATTTAACCGGGCGGTCATTCAATTGGCCCAAAAAAAAAAGAGATTTGATTTAATCTACCTTGATCCTCCTTATGATTTTTTGGATGAAAGAAATCCCCTGAAAGTCATTAAGAAAAGGGATGTTCTAGATTCAGGGGGGAAGATAATTCTTCGCTATCATTTCAAGACTAGATTTGAAGCAAAATATTTCGCCCTCAAAAGGAAAGTGACTATCGGCGATGATACAATTTCTTTTTATGAATAATAAAAAAATATGGTTCATCTTCCAATGAGTTGGAAAAATGAATGTTTTTTTTAAGAATGTCATTCCCGTACCCGCTCCCCGCATCCGCGGGGACAAGCTTCGCGGGCACAGGCTTCGCGGGAATCTAGAAATATGCAATTGTAAAAAAAGGGTAAAAAAAATTTTAAACATCTGAGGGAAGATGGAAAAAACGAAATCCAAAAAATCACCATCCAGACATGATTCTTCATTTCTCATGGACACAGAAATTTTCTCAGATTCGAATGAGATTAGAGGAACCTCTTTATTTTTAGGTAGATACACTATGAATGAGGTTTCGGCTGCCTTAAGCAAGAGGAACTTTTTCAAGGAAGCTCAGAAAAAGAAATTGTGGCCCCTGGATTTTTACCTCGATTCGTCTGAATTCCCGATCCAAGGGTTCCAAATTTTCTATCAGAGGAAGAAACCTGAAAACATGATTGTTGATCTAAAGATCAAGGAAGGAGTCTTTCGCCCGGGAAAAGAGATTGAGTCTCAGTATTTTCTTCCTGAGTATAAGTTTTTATTTCTGGAATGGCTCACTCTTCAAAATCCTCTCCTCAACTTTTCTCCTGAGAAATCATCCCTCCCTGGCCAGATGCATCCTGGTCTTAACCTTGGAAACAAGGTTTTGGATATTTTTCTCCACCTGGCTCGGCTGACTAAAAAAGATGGGCTTCTTGCTTTCCCGGCGTATTTCCATAATGCGTTGCTTTTTTCCCGAGCGTTCCAATTTTTTAATCCTGTAAAACAAGGTGAGATTTTAGCCATAAGAAAGTCTCTTTTCCATATTCCGTTTAAACAGATGGCATGGATTGTTCATCTCAATTGTCTGAAAGATAAGGAAGGACGAATATATGAGTGGAAGGCAGAAGAGATGGTATTCTCTATAAATAAGGCGCTGAGAAAATATTTTGGTTCTAGAGCCTATAAAGAAAAAGTTAAAAAAACACAGGAACGATTAAAATTCGATATCGATTGGAAATGTTATAAAAAACGGATAGAAAAGGAGGGATTTGAAAAATTGCCATAAAATCCTCTATCTGATATAATCAAGTCCCGATTTAGGAGAAGAGAAGAATGAAGAAAGATATCCATCCCGAATACATCGAATGCAGTGTAGCTTGTGCTTGTGGAAATACTTTTACAACTCGTTCCACAAAAAAAGAAATCCGGGTAGAAATCTGTTCCCAATGCCATCCTTTTTTCACAGGCAAACAGAAATTTGTTGATAGCGCGGGGAGAGTGGAAAAATTCAGGAAGAAATATGGTGATATCAAGTTTAAAAAATAACCAAAATGTTTCAAGAACTGGAAAGCAGAAAGGAAAAATACCGCAAACTAACCCTTTCTTTATCTGACCTGACCCTCATTTCCGATCATCAAAAAATCAAGAAAATCGCTAAAGAACGTGCAGATTTAGAACCCCTGATTAAGAAATATGAAAATTTCCAAAAAATCAAAAAAGATATTGAAGAATTAAAGGAAATATTTGGGAGCCCTCATTCTGACTCTGAGTTAAAGGCACTCGCAGAGGCAGAGCTCAAGGAGCTGCGGCAAAAGGAAGAAACAATTGAAGAAGAACTTAAGGTTTTACTTCTCCCTAAGGACCCAAATGATGAAAAAAATGTCTTTTTGGAGATAAGAGCTGGCGCTGGTGGAGACGAAGCTTCACTCTTTGCCCAGGATTTATTCCGCATGTATACGCGCTTTGCAGAAAAGAAGAACTGGAAGTTTGAAATCATGAATACGAGTTATTCTCCTATAGGAGGTTTTAAAGAGATTATTGTTAACATCCGGGGGGAAAGGGTTTATTCTCAGCTAAAATATGAAAGTGGAGTTCACCGGGTCCAAAGGGTTCCCCACACTGAAGCCAGCGGTCGAATCCATACATCGACGGTAACTGTGGCTGTTCTCCCGGAAGCCGATGAAGTAGACATAGAGTTAAATCCCAAGGATCTTGAAATTGAAGCGTTTGGAGCTTCCGGACCTGGTGGGCAGAGTGTGAATAGAAATTACTCAGCTATTCGAATCACCCACAAACCGTCTGGTTTTGTTGTGAACTGTCAGGACGAAAAATCCCAGCACCGCAATAAAGATAAAGCCCTTAGGATTTTACGATCGCGGCTAATGGATAAAGCCCAAGGAGAACAGCACGAGCGGATTGCCCAGGACAGAAAATCTCAAGTGGGAACTGGAAAAAGGAGTGAAAAGATAAGAACATATAATTTTCCTCAATCCAGGGTCACAGACCACCGCCTGAACTTGACTCTCCATAAACTGGAAGATGTTCTTGACGGAAGCATCGAAGGGTTCATCAGCGCCCTAATCCTGCATCGTCAGACGCAGATGATGGAAAAGAGAGTAAACCCCTCTAACCTGGATTATTCAGGCTAGTTGAATCGAGCTCTCATTGAGTCAAATCCAAGAATTATTCCTTAAAGGTAAATCTCTTTTAGAAGATACTTCCCATCCGAGTCTTGAGGCAAAGCTTTTGCTCCTCAAATGCGCATCTTTAACAGAGGAACAGTTCCATACCTCTCCTGACTATAAACTCTCGAGAGTTCAAGAAAAACGTTTATACAAATTGATTTCGAGACGTTTGGCCGGATTCCCTCTCCCATATTTAACCGGAGTAAAGGAGTTCTGGTCCATTCCGTTCAGTGTTTTCCCCGGAGTTTTGATTCCGCGGCCAGAGACAGAATTGATTGTGGAGAAGACGATAGAATTGTCATCTCAGGGAGTTGAAACCATTGTAGATATAGGGACAGGGTGCGGAAATATAGCAATTTCCCTTGCGAAAGAGCTTCCAAAAGCGCGAATTGTTGCAACGGATACGTCACAGAAAGCCTTGAAGGCGGCAAGATTAAACGCTTTTAAGCAGCAAATTCCAGTCATTCGTTTTGCCAGGGGAAACTTATTTTCTCCTTTGAGGAGGCTTTGTTTAGAGAGAAAATGTGACTTTATTGTCTCTAATCCTCCTTATGTTTCAAAGGAGGAATGGGCGAAACTCCCTGAAAAGATAAAGAATCATGAGCCAAAGGGGGCATTAGTGGCTGGAAAGAGCGGTGTGGAGATTATAAAAAAGCTGGTTCAGGGAGCCCTTCTTTATTTAAAACCCGGAGGTTATTTCCTTATCGAAATCGGATTCGGACAGGAGGATAAAGTCCTGTCTTTTTTCAATCCCAGTTGGGAAGAAGTGAGTTTTTTTAAAGACCTTGCAGGGATTTCGAGATTAGCCCTTGGAAAAACACCCTCTTAAGGTTAGCTGGTTTCACCCTTATGGGTGGAAAAATAGGGGTAAAAATACTCTTGAGAATCGCCTCAAGTGGTGATTGAACTCTTTTGTCAGTTTTGCCAATATTTTATCTAAAAAAAAAGAATAGATTGAGAGATGTGTAGGGATATGTATATACTTGACAGATTTTTAGTGCATATATAAAATATTAACAAAAATGAAGGAGAGCCCATATGCCAAAAGATAAAAATAGTAAGAAAAAAGCTCCCCTTAGTATTGAGGATATTGAAAATAAATTAAAGGATGCACTGGCCAGGAAGGAAGAGGAAATAGAGAAGGAAATTGAAGAAAAGGGCAAACAGGTGGGAAAGGAAGAAATAAAGGAAGAAATAAAGGAAGAAGTAAAGGAGATAGACCCGGTGCAGAAGGAATCCGGGGATGAAGAATCCCGGGTAAATTACATGAATTTGATCTCCGAGTATGAGCGTAAAAGGGAAGATCTTAAAAGCAATATAGATGAATTTCTCAACAAGGCCAATCAATTCCAAAGAGAATTTGAGACAATCACTGGACGAACACTCGAAGAACTCAAGAAAGTGAGCGAGTTGAGCCAGAAGTTGGAGGAATTCAATCAAGAGGCCGATAGTAAAATATCCTCTATTAAAAAAAAAGTTGAAGAAAAATCAGAGACTCCGGCTGAAGTTCCAGAAAGTGCTGAACAAGAAGAGGTGAGAGTTGAATTTGGGCAAGAGCTGGCAAAGGTAAAAAAAATTAAGGATGTGCTTGGTATAGAGGATGAAGTTGAAGTTGAAGGAGAGGAGACAGTAGTAGGAGAGGAAGCTAAAGAGGAAGTCACACCTATTTCAGAGGCGACTGAAGAAACGGTAGGAATCAGAGAGGAAGAAAAAGCCGAAAGTGATGCTGTTCATTTTGAGATGGAAGAAAAGGATGAAAACATAGAAATCCCGTTATCCGAGAAAGAAATGGAAGAGGCGCTGGAGGGGAAGCCTCCAGAAGCAGAGGAGAAATTGGAGGGAGAAGTCAGCCTTTCAGAAGCATTGGACGAGATGACAAAGACGATAGGCGTAGAGGAACCTGAGGAGGAGCCGGAAAAAGAGGAAGTTGAAGTCGAGGAAGAGATCAGTCCATTAGAAGCGATGGACGAGACGATTAGAATCAAGGCTGACGATTTACTGAAGGGCAAACTTCCGAAGGAAGAAGAAGTTAAGAAGGAAGAGGTAAAGGGAGAAGAGGAAACTGCAGAGGGAGTCAGTTTTCAGGAAGCGATGGATGAGACGACAATGACGGCGGTTGCGGAGAAACCTGAGGAGGAGCCGGAAAAAGAGGAAGTTGAAGTCGAGGAAGAGATCAGTCCTTTGGAAGCGATGGATGAGACGATCAGAATCAAGGCTGAAGATTTACTGAAGGGCAGGCTTCCGAACGAAGAAGAGGAAGTTAAGGAGGAAAAGGTAAAGGAAGAAAAAGAAGTTACAGAGGATATCAGTTTTCAGGAAGCGATGGATGAGACATCAGATACAATAACTATAGAGCCACCCGAGGAGATGCCGGTAACAGAAGAAAAAGAAGAAGTGGGAATCGAAGAATCCATGGAAGTTTATGAACCTCTGAAGGATTACCGAAAAACCGATCCCCCAGATGATGAGAATGGCATTATCTATTACCAGAATAAGGAGAGAATTGTTCTGGATAGTGAATGCCTCATTTCTACCTTGAGCAGCCACTTAGAGGAAGGAAAAAAACTTTACACAAAACTTTCTCAGACAGAATCTCCAAAAGATCAATTTTTTGTGAAGCAGGAAATTATAAGACATCAAGAAGACCTGCGAGAAATATTTTCGAGAAGCAGCAAGATATTAGAGGAAAAATCCGGCACTCTTCCCGATTGCACTATAGAAATTGTGAACAAGGATATCATCAAGGAGGTTCTTGAAAAATTAAGTATGGAAAACTGGAGCAACCAGGATGATTTCACCTTTTTTGAGGAATATGCGAAGAAGATCAAAGATGATCTTTATTCCTTGATAACTCCCAGGGAAAATTATGTAAAACTTATCATTGATGAGTTAGGGATAGAATAAACAAAAAACCGACTCTTTTCCTCTGCTTTTTCTCAAAGATGTAAAATGCTCATCTAGCCTGAATTATCTATAAAAACTGCCGATGCCATTACTTAACATCGATGATATCAGCATATTAGCATGCTTTATCAATAGACTAAGGTAACCGCTTTATTTCTTGAATTCCTTTTTCATTCCTATCGGCATTTTTTACCCTACGGGCGAGCCGATCTCACCGCATCGGCTTCGTTGCAGCCCCTTCGCAGTAGATCACTACAGCTTCATGGGCTGCGGCCTCGCCGCTACAGCAATCTCGACTCGTGAATAATCCAGGCTAATGCTCTTCTGTAAACAAAAGACAGATCTTAAAATTTTAGCCAGAATTATAAGGAGAGAAAAGAGAGAACCACCCTCATTTTATCTTTGTTTAACATTATGATATAAAAGAAATAATGATTGAATAAAGTATGTGCAGTAAGAAGGAAACATAGAGAGAATAGATAAATCCATAATAATAACAGCCAAACTGTAAGGAGGTGGTCATGGCCATCCAGAGAGATTATGAGTACAAGGAAATAAGAGCTCCTCGAGGCACTCAGCTTCAAACTAAAGGATGGTCCCAGGAAGGTGCTCTGAGGATGCTGATGAATAACCTGGATCCTGAAGTCGGGGAAAAGCCAGAGGAACTTATTGTTTACGGCGGAACAGGCAAAGCAGCCCGAAACTGGGAATGTTTTCAGGCTATTGTAAAGAGCTTAAGGGAACTCGAGAATGACGAGACATTGGTCGTCCAGTCCGGAAAACCGGTTGCAGTGTTTGAAACTCATCCTGAAGCTCCTCGAGTGCTGATTGTCAATGCTATGATTGTTCCCAAATGGGCAACCTGGGATGAATTCCGCAGGCTTGAAGCCAAAGGACTAACTATGTACGGCCAGATGACGGCAGGCAGCTGGATTTACATAGGCACTCAGGGAATTCTTCAGGGAACATACGAAACCCTGTCCTCTGTTGCCCGGATCCATTTTGGCGGGACTCTGAAAGGAAGATTAGTTCTAACTGCAGGATTGGGGGGCATGGGGGGCGCCCAGCCTCTGGCTGTGACCATGAATGAGGGAGTTGCTGTAGTCATCGAAGTTGATAAAGATAGAATACAGAGGCGGCTTGAGACAAAGTATGTGGATACCATGGTGAATGATTTGGATGAGGCTTTGGAACTTGCCTTTGATGCAAAAAAGAAGGAGAAGGCAATATCCATTGCCCTCCTTGGTAATGCGGCTGATATCCTTCCCGAGTTTGTCAGGCGGGGAATAACTCCTGATGTTTTAACCGACCAGACATCGGCCCATGATGAGCTGAATGGTTATGTTCCCCATGACATCCCGTATGAAGAAGCCCTGAGACTCCGAAGAGAAGATCCTGAAGATTATATCAAGAGAGCCTATCATTCCATGGCTGTACATATGGAAGCCATGCTCGAACTGAAAAAAAGAGGCGCGATAGCCTTTGATTATGGAAACAATATCCGGGGCCAGGCTCAGAAGGCCGGTGTTGAAAATGCCTTTGATGTTCCTGGTTTTGTCTCTGAATACATCCGGCCACTTTTCTGCTCCGGCAAGGGCCCTTTCCGATGGGCGGCACTTTCAGGGAAACCCGATGATATCTATTTAACCGACGAAGCTGTGCTTAAAGAATTCCCCGAAGATGAAGCTCTGGAGAGATGGATAAGAAAAGCCCAAAAACAGGTGAAATTCCAGGGGCTTCCCTCTCGAATTTGCTGGCTCGGCTATGGAGAAAGAGCACGTTTTGGCGCAGTTATCAATCATCTTGTGAAAAAAGGAAAGATCAGTGCCCCCATTGTTATCGGCCGGGATCATCTGGATGCGGGTTCGGTTGCTTCGCCAAACAGAGAGACAGAAGGGATGAAGGACGGTTCCGATGCCATTGCTGATTGGCCGATACTTAATGCTCTTTTAAACGCAATAAGTGGTGCTTCCTGGATTTCCGTGCATCACGGAGGCGGAGTGGGTATCGGTCTTTCCATCCATGCCGGGATGGTCATCGTCGCAGACGGGCAGGCCTCTGCAGAGAAGAGACTGGAAAGAGTCCTGACGGTCGATCCTGGCTTAGGTGTGGCTCGCCATGCCGATGCTGGATATGAGGAAGCGATTCAGTTTGCCAGGAAAAAGGGATTAAAAGTACCCATGATGAAACCTTAAAAAAAAGCGCTGAGCTATAAAAATAATAGGGGGAAAAAGATGTCACACTTTGTGCCATAAGAGTATCTCCTAAGTCGTTGTTATTATTAAAGTAAGAGAAAGCTCAGGGAAAAGTGTGACATTCACTTTTAATTCAAGGTATTTTTAGCAAGCACAGAGATTTTCTATCTTTATTAATATCAATAACTTAAATTGATAAATGTTTATATTTCCTGATGGCACAGAATTTGCTCTATAT
>DAOUYU010000128.1 GCA_030673995.1 Candidatus Aminicenantota bacterium | reverse complement strand
AAGAAAAAATAATATAGCGAGATAACATATCTTCGCCTAAGAAGTCCTCAGTAATAACCAACAACGTATCTCCGATAAATAATCAATAAGAATTTGGTTTTGATGGTCGCAACAAATTCGTCTGGATTTTGTGTCACATGGATAAAACCCTGCTTAATAATATAGAAAAATTTTTAAAGCATTTGAGAAAAGCTTGACAGATATTAATCGAATACTTAGATTATAATTGAAGAACGAAAAATACATAAAAGCAGTCTGTAGAAGGATAAAGTGGATAAAAAAAAGAGATTGATTTTCATCTGCGCATCTCTGTTTTTTATTTTCATTTTATGCTCCTGTAAAAATCCTTTCAGCGAAGACTTTGGTGAAATAATAAGGCAAGGAGATACTATCGAGGGGACGGGGACAGTAACATATATCGGACTTGAAGGAGGATTTTACGGAATAATAACGGCTAACAATGGGCATTGGGACCCAATCAATTTGTCTTCGGAATTTATGGTAGATGGCTTACGAGTCAAATTTAAAGCGAAAATAAGAGAAGACCTTTTAGGTTACCACATGTGGGGAACTATAATCGAATTAATATATATTAAAAAATTAGATTAAAGATTAACCCATTATTTCCCGTCTTAAACAATCCCTCCTCGTATTAGTAATATTAATATTCAACGACCGATATAAACCTTGTATCCGTGTCCGGCTGCTCGCAGAGCAAGGCCAAAGGCTGCGGTTGTTTTTCCTTTACCACTTCCAGTGTAAACCTGAATGTAGCCTTTAAATTGCTTTTTTTCTTTCATGGTTTTAGCTATATTTTAATACTTTCCCTGAGTCAATAAAGTTTAAAATGGGGATGGTTCTCTTTTATTGTTTTGTAAGGAGTGGATCTGAGGATCGAGAAGAGAGAGCCGCCTTCATTTTTTTGGAGAACGTCTCTGATAATTTTAAAATTAAAAGACTTATGCTATAATCTGCGGCATGTTAGACCCAAAATTTGTTCTGGAAAACCCTGAGTTGGTCGTAAAAAAGGCAGCGGCTCGAGGTGTTGAAATAAACCTCGATGAAGTTAAGGAGTTCTCAAGGGAGAAGAAAAATTATCTCCAGAAGGCCGAAAATCTGCGTTATGAACGCAACAAGGCCTCCCAACTGGTTGCCCGGAAAAAAAGAGAGGGAGAAGATCCATCCTCGATCATCTCGGAAATGAAGGAGGTGGGTCGGGAGATAAAACTCCTCGAAGAGAGATTAAAAGAGATCGAGGAGAAGCAGAGGAAAATATTGCTGACCATTCCCAATATTCCCCATGAGTCTGTGCCTGAAGGCAAGAGTTCAGAAGAAAATGTAGAAGTGAGAACGTATGGTGAGAAACCGGAATTTTCCTTTCAGGTCAAACCCCATTGGGAAATCGGAAAAAAACTGGGCATTCTCGACTTTGAGCGAGCATCCAAGATAGCAGGTTCAAGGTTTGCTGTTTATCTTGGGGCTGGAGCCAGGCTGGAGAGAGCCTTGATCAATTTTATGCTTGACATTCATACGGCGGAAAAAGGGTATCAAGAAGTGATCCCTCCTTTTATAGCCAATGAGAAGAGTTTGCTTGGAACCGGGAATTTGCCCAAATTTGAGAACGACCTTTTTAAGCTCCGCGGATACAGATGGTACTTGATTCCAACTGCAGAGGTTCCTCTTACCAATTTTTATCGAGATGAGATTCTTGAAGCCGACTCCCTCCCAAAAAGGTTTGTGGCTTATACTCCATGTTTCAGGCGAGAGGCCGGCTCCTACGGGAAAGATATCAGAGGTCTGATTCGTCAGCATCAATTCAACAAGGTGGAGCTTATGAGCTTTTCTTTGCCTGAAAATTCTTATCAGGAGCTCGAGAGGCTGACTCAGGATGCTGAGGAGATTTTGAAAAGATTAGGGCTGCATTATCGAGTGGTTGTACTCTGTACAGCAGATTTAGGCTTTTCTGGTGCTAAGACATATGATGTGGAACTCTGGATGCCTCATCGTAAGAAATACATGGAAATTTCTTCCTGTACCAATTGCGAGGATTTCCAGGCGAGAAGAGCGAACATACGCTTTCGCCGTGAAGCAAAAACAAAGCTTGAATTCGTCCATACTCTTAATGGATCAGGTGTGGCATTGGGAAGAACGGTTAGCGCTATTCTCGAAAGTTATCAAGAGGAGGATGGTTCTGTCATTATTCCTAAAGCTTTGCGCCCCTATATGAATGACCTAGACAGAATAACCTGATTAAATATAAATCCTGTGGAGGGATGGCCGAGTGGCTTAAGGCGGCGGTCTTGAAAACCGCTTTCCGGGTAACTGGAACGGGGGTTCGAATCCCTCTCCCTCCGCCATTCTCCAAATGGCTCATAGATTTTGATTCTAATCTGAAAAGTGATAGAATAACATCAAAATCAATCAATCAACGGAGAGGTGCTGGAGTGGCCGATCAGGGTCGCCTGCTAAGCGACTGTCTCGATTTAAGTCGGGACCGTGGGTTCGAATCCCACCCTCTCCGCCAGTACAACACATTCGAACCTTTATACATGTCATCCAAGAGTGAAAGGGTTTGAAAAACTACTTTTTTGTCCTGACAAACCGGTGATCACAATCCAGGCACACGTACTCTATTTTTTTTATGCTTTTTTTCGGATGGCTGCGTTTATCCAGTAATCGACTGACAACGGCTATCAGAACCAGGATCATGATGACAGGATGGAGCTGGAGGAAAATGAACAGGACGAGAAATACACCGATCAATACTAAAACCGCGGCCAGGGCTGTCCAAAAGGGATATTCCGTCCTGAATTCGCTTTCAGCCGGAGAGATGTTTTCCGACCGGCAGCGGGGGCAGGAGTTGAGTCCCATTCCGTTCCTCCTCTTTGCTCATTATATTAAAATCCGGCTAGAACGCCAAACAAAACAGGATTCAATGGTCTGAAAGAACCACAGATCGGATCTGACATCAATCTTTATTGCGCGCGAAGTAGTAAAAAAAACCGCTGCCGGTACTGGCTATCTGAAGAGAGTATTGGAGATTGAAGCCGGGGGACTTAAGAAGTTCGGTTTCTGCGGGATAAGATGGCCTGATAAGCTGTTCTGGCGGACGTTGCCTGGATGAAAGGCTGTAGACGCTGATGATGACATAAGCCGGTTTCCGGCTAAGGACATAGTCGATGTCATATTTTTCGTGGCCGGCCTGGCCTTTTCCCATATCCTCCATTTTCTTTCGGCCTATAGTGAGGTCGTTCAGGCCCAGCATATCGATTGTCTTCAATCCTGAGTAATAAGGTATTGCGCCTGCCGGGATTACTGCGATCGAATCGTCCGGTTTTGAATTGGCTTTGAACCATCTTCCGATTTCTTTCCAGCAGCCGACTTCATAATGATCCTGTTTAACATAGTTAAAATCAGGGCCGGCAAATGACGGGACGATCGAGTATACTATGGTAAACAAAAGAGCAATCGTGGAGATAGCCTTGATTGGCTTCCAGTTGCCAAATTTTTCAAACCAACTCTTAATGCTTTCAGATATCAGTAAAAAGAAAACACCCAGCACAGGAACAAAAAAACGGTAAAGCGGCAGGCCATCACCTCCGATATAGATCACGTAAAAAACATAAATGGTCGTTAGAATACCCAGGGCCAGGATAAAGCGCCTCTTTCTTGTCCAGATTAATCCAGCTAGACAGAGAAGAAGCCAGTAGCTGATTCCACTCATAAACCTGTGGAAATATGCGAAACCCCGGAGGATCTGCGAGCCGCCTGTGTCAACTTTAGCATAAAAGGTGTTCGGGAAAAGGAAGCCGTAGTAACTGGTGCGCCATATAAAATAAGGCAAGTAAATCGCCGCGAACACCAGCAGCCATGATATTATGTCTCGGCCAAAATTTTTATTCTTAAGCCGGATGATCAGAGCAGTTACGAAAACAAGTGCTGCAACCATTATCCCCTCAGGCCTTGTCAATACGGATAATCCCAGAAGTACTGCGCTGGATAATGGCAACTTATCATTTTCGATTCCCTTTGCCGCGAGAAGCACACCCCAGGTCACAAAGAAGGCAAAGAGCGGTGTTTCCATGCCGCCTGTTGACCAGACAGTGAAAGAAGGATTAGCTGCCAGCAGAAGCGGGGCAGCGTAGACAAGAGAAGGAAATTTATTCGGTTTTGGACCGAACCTGACAACAGCAGCAATGGTGCCGATTGATGCCAAAAGCCCGACAATTCTCATGAAAATTTCGGGATTGATGGAAAGTGAGATTGAAAAAGCAGAGATAATCACCCAAAGAAAATTTGTGTAGCCCTCGACCCTTTCTCCAGGATTAAAAACTAAGCCGTGGCCCTCAACAAGGTTTTCAGCGTAGCGAAAACTAATAAAAGCATCATCGACCGTATGGTCGAAAAATTTGATCGCCAAAGCCAGAAATATAAGGGTGGAGACGATAAAAACAGTTTTCCTTGAATAAAACTTTTCGCGAATGATGGGCATGTTCTTTTTCGTTCCCTTTTTCATTCCGGATGCTGGCCGAAAATAAGGAGGGTCTCAACAATCTCCGCATGGCTGAGGGATGTCACATCCTGAGGAGCATCGATAATACGGTAGTTAAAAAAGGGACAATTCCCGTCATACCAGCGAAAACCTAATGGCCTTCCCTCCTCAGTCCTTTTTTTAGTCTCCTTTTCATTCAGCATGTCTCCGAGTCCTCTGAGATTCACACCTTTCTCCGGATCAACACCGAGAATGTATCTTTCATTCCCAAAATTTGTTAAAAGGAAGGAAAAACCTGTGTGGAGAGAGGAGTTCTCCCTGTCTCGATGAGCCCATTCTTTAAGAAGAAAACTCCTTGGATTTTTAATGATGAGTCCATCGACCTTTTTTTTCCCTTGTCCTGAAATCAGAGGTAAGAAGAGAATCACTTTTCGAGCTCTGCTGATAACAGAAAGATAATTGATGTAGTCATTTTCTGCTTTGAGCATCGCTCTCTCGTATCTGTCAATCCCTGAAAAAAGGACTCTATTCTGGATGATTTCATATCCTTCTACCGACTTGGAATACAAAAAATTCATAAACCTTAAACCCTCTCTTATCCTTTCCTGGCTTGTCTCTTTTTCATCTTCTTTGTAGAGTCTTGTAAAGAGGGAACGAAGGATGGAATAGGGCGTAGAGGTCAGGTCAATTTCCTTTGGCAGGGAAGAGGAATCGACCATTTTTGTATAGAGGGCGATCTTTTCCATGTGAGGATCGACCTGGCCTGTTTCCAAGAGTTTTATGGACAGAAAAATGGATGAGAGGGAATCAAAATCTGGAAGACGGTGGG
>DAOUYU010000049.1 GCA_030673995.1 Candidatus Aminicenantota bacterium | reverse complement strand
GCTTTTAAGACCCCATACTGGGTTTGAAGTCCAGAAGGCCCACCGGGACAAATCCTGCCTTTCTAAAGATTTGTTCCATCTGACTGGCAACTTCATGTTCACGGGATTTTAGACTTATCTCATGCCCTGCCAGTCTAATATTAGAATCTTTTTTATAAATGATTTTTTTATTCAGGAGATCATCGACTATGTAGCGCAGTTTCTTTTTTATCTTCTGTGCTCTCTTTTCCAGATCCTCCAGCCCGTAGGAAAACATCCTGTAGCAAGGGTGGTTGAGAAACAATTCGTTATATGCAACCTCATTTGAAGCCATGGCTTGTCTTTTGGGAAGTGGGACGCCTTACAAATCGACAATTTATTCTATGATATTTTCCCGCTTTTGCTTTATTCTTTTTTAAAATCAAGTTTTGAGAATATGTTTTGGTTGATAAACTCTGTTTTTTTGGAGAGTGCAACACCTTTGAAGGCTATTTCGAATTCTATTTTTTTTGGAGAGAGGCAGGACCTGTTGTTACACGCCTGGTAATCTAATTCTCCTTTTAATGTATACTTCCCTGGCTTCAGTTCAGAACTCGTTTTTACCAAAGTACCTAATATGATTTCTCCATCATAAACCTCGAGCTCTGACTCCGAATATTCATATTTTTCTAATTTCGGCTCGGGATAATGAAATTGTGTTACTTCGATTTGTTCATTCTCTTCAAAAATCAGCTCGGTGGGAATAAGAAACTGATCGGACAATTCGCTGGCATGAATATGCCAGCCCGGATTGATCTTGACTAAAACTGCGACTTTGAATGTTTCGCCGGGATGAACGCCATCTTTTGAAATAAAAGTTTTAATTTCGACAATATCACTTTGTCCCTCAGAAACATTTGTAAATCCAAGCAGAAGAATCATTCCGATTATAACAGGGATGGTTTTATTATTCCGTTTAAAGTCAGTTTGAAAGACCACCATTTTTCTCCTTTTTTTCTTAGCTTTGCTGGACTCTATTTTTTTCAGGTTGTTTTTTTGGAAAAAATTCGTAGTCTATTGCTCCGTATTGGCAGGAATTCACACATTTTAAGCAGCGTACACAATCCGGGCTGTTAGGTGATTCATATATTTTGAGTTCCACAGGACAGTTTTCGTAACACGTGTTACATTGGATACATTTATCGTCGTCCACAGCCATCCGGAAGAGACTCACCTTGTTGAACAGTCCGAGGATCGCTCCCAGTGGACATGTTGTTCTGCAGAAAGGTCTCTGTGCGAAAACCATCCATACCAGGAACAGGATCAGCACAAACATTTTCCAGGAAAACAACAATCCTACCTGGCTGCGAATACCCTCATTCAGAATGACCAAGGGTATTCCTGCCTCCAATGTTCCGGCAGGACATATCCATTTGCAGAACCAGGTCTGTCCAAAGCCGTATTGATCCAGAACCAATAGAGGAAGCAAGAAGACAAATAGCACAAGAACGACATATCTCCCATAGGACATGAATCTCGGGATATGGATTTTTGGAGACGGGATTTTATATAGAGCTTCCTGTAACAATCCAAAAGGACACAGCCAGCCGCAGGGCATCCTTCCTACAAGGCTGCCAACCGCTCCAAGCACGCCGATGACATATAAGCCGAACTGGTAGGATGCGATGGAAAGGTTAAATTTTAAGGTGGCAAGCGAGTTCTGTATTGAACCGATTGGACAGGCACCGATGGCGGAGGGGCAGGAATGACAATTCAGTATTGGTACACAAACTCCCTTTATATTTCCCTGAAGAATCTTCCCTTTGAAAAATGAAGGCAGGTAGATATTAAAACCCAGGGTGCTGAATATCTGGAAAAGCCTTCTTTTTTTTATTAGATTCAATTACTTTCTCTCTTCGTGTGTTAGCCTATCCCGATGCAGTTCAGACAGACAGTAATTGATTTTTCCAGCACTGCTGCGAATTCATCAAATTTTAATCCGATTATTGTAAAGAGTATGAATATAAAGAATAACACATAGGCCCATCTGCGCTTCATTCTTTTCCTCCTTGAATGGTCTCTTTTACGGCATTTTCAAGATTTATTATATCCTTTTTGGTAAAACCGATATGAACGTGATCGATAGTTCCCTTTGCATCGATCAAAAAGACTACAGGAATTTCCTGAACCTTATATCTTGATTTCATTTTTTTTGTGGTTCTGATGAGGCTTTCATCATCAGAGCCTGTGGTCGGGTCAGCAAGCATACTGTATGATATTGTAGCTCTTTTAAAGAAAGGCTTGACGACTCTTGAACCTCTCGCGTCTATGGCTATTCCGAGCAGCTCTAAACCGCCCTTCGCCTGGCCTTCTTTAGCTCTGTATTTTTCATATAATTTATCCATGTACGGCATTGCGGCTCGACAGGGTAGGCACCAGGTTGCCCAAAAATCCAGCATAACTGCATCAGGGTAGGACTTCTCCACGATAGTCTTCCCGTCCTTTGTGAATTTTTCGATTAGGGTTAATCTATTCTCCTCGAGTGTTACTGTTACTATTTTATCCTCGATGGATATAAGGGAGAAAGCCAGGAGTTTATTACCCTTTTTCAATACTGCTAAAGCAAGACCGTGCGTAAAAAGCAAAATAAGAAGAACGGCTGCTGTCTTTGTGGTCATTTTTATAGCTTCCCCTTTTTCTCGTATTCAAGATTCGAGAACCGAGCCCTCAAGCCTCAAAAGGGTATGGAGGAGCAGGTTTGCCCCTTTTTCCAAATCCTCCCAATCAATCATTTCCAGCGGTGAGTGGCTGATCCCATCCACACAGGGAATGAATATCATTCCACACTCTGCAACGCTGGCTATGAGTTGAGCGTCATGACCTGCGCCGCTCGGCAGCGTCATGAACGGGAATCCCAGTTTCTCACATTCTTCTTTCATGATATCGATGATTCGCTGCGGTATGATAACGGGTTCAGTTTTATCTATGATTTTTGAGCCAAAATCCAAACCCCTTGTGGAAGCGATATCCCCGGCAAGTGCGAGGAGTGATTTATCGAGCTCTTCGAGAGTCTCCTTGGATGTACTCCTGAAGTCGAGGGAAAAATCTGCCTGTCCGGGGACAATGGTGAACGCTCCGGGCCTCACCTTGACTTTTCCTATGGTCATCATATTTCCGTAATGTTCGGTTGCCACATACTGGGTGCTCTTTAGAGCAAAGTCCGCCAGGCCCAAAAATGCATCATGACGGAGTTCAAAGGGAGTTGTTCCTGCATGGCTTGCCTTTCCCAAAAAAGAGCACCATCTGTAATACTTACCCGCAATGCAATCCACTATTCCTATGGGCTTGTTTTCCGTTTCCAGTACAGGTCCCTGCTCGATATGAATTTCAAGGAAGGCTTCAATATCTGGTCTGTGGCGGTGGGCATCCATGATGCTGTCGATGGTGAATTCGGTCCCCTTCAGAATCTCCACAAGAGGAGTACCGAATTGGGTGAAGCCTTTTTCCAAATTTTCCCTTTTTAATGTACCCAAGAAAGCATAGCTTCCCAGAAAATCACCCGCCAGATTTCCCTCTTCATCTGTGAAAGATGCAACTTCCAGAGGTTTGGAGATATTTAGACCCTCCTCCTTTACTTTTCTCAAACACTCAAGGGCTGATAGGACTCCAACCGAACCATCAAACATACCGCCGTTAATGACGGTGTCGATGTGGGAGCCGGCCATGATCGTTTTCCCCTCGCCTTCTAAGCGGCCGAAGATGTTGCCTGCACCGTCCTCGCGCAGGATGAGGCCGGCGCTTGTGATCTTTTCTTTGAGCCATTCCCGTGCTTCGAGATCGGCTTTGCTGAAAGAAGGCCTGGTGATCCCGCCCATTTTGTCCCGTCCGATCTGGGAAAGAGACGCGATATCCCCTTTCAGTCTTTCGAGATTTATTTTAATATCCATTTTATTATTTTATGAGACTCACCATTTCTCTGACCGCCATATCTATGCCGACAATTGCAGATCGAGCCACGATAGAGAAGCCGATGCTGAATCCTGTTATTTCAGGGATTTCGGCAACAGGCTGGACATTTTTATAATCCAGGCCATGGCCGGCATGGATTTCCAGACCTAATGTATGGCTGTATTTGGCCACTTCCTTTATCTCATCCAGGGCCTTATCTCTTTCCGCTCCAGGCTTGAGGTCGGAATATTTTGTGGTGTTTATCTCAATCAGGTTTACCCCCACCCTGTGGCAGGCTTCGATCTGTTTGAAATCGGGATCAACAAAAATACTGACTTGTATTCCTGCCTTCTGCAGCTCCTGGATGTGAGGCCCTAGGTGTTTTTCGTTGGAAATAACATCCAGTCCTCCTTCAGTGGTCAGCTCTTCCTCACGCTCCGGGACTAAGGAGACGACTTCTGGCTTTAAGTCTATGGCAATTTTCTTCATTTCTTCTGTGGCTGCCATTTCTATGTTGAGCTTGGTTTTAATCGCCTCTTTGAACAATCTTAAATCCCGTTCTTTGATGTGACGTCTGTCTCCTCTAATATGACAGACAATCCCTTCTGCTCCTGCCTGTTCTGACAGAAGTGCTGCCAAAACCGGTTCCGGCTCGTTACTCCTACGGGCTTCTCTTATTGTCGCAAAATGATCAATATTAACGGCGAGTTTCATTTTTCCCTCCATTTATTCGCAAGTCAAAATTAATAAATTTCTTTATTTTTTCCTAAGTATTTCTCTATGGCTTTTGCGATCTGGTGGGCATACTCTTCTATCTTCTTCCTGTCCTGTCCTTCGATCATTATTCGGACCTTCGGTTCAGTTCCAGAGTTGCGGACATTCATACGCCCGGAATCTCCCAGCCGATACTGAACTTTTTCTATCGTATCAACAATTTCAGGGAACTGGTTGAAATTTTCCTTTCTATACACCAGGACATTCACCAGCACCTGGGGAAACTCTTCGAAATCTTCAACCAGCCTGGATAAGGGTATATCGTGGGTGACCATGGCTTCGAGCATTTTTAGACTTGTCAGGATTCCATCTCCAGTAGGGCACTCATCCAGAAAAATCGTGTGTCCTGATTGCTCCCCACCTAGATTCGCATTCAACTTTTTCATTTGTTCGAGGACATATTTGTCGCCAACTTGAGTACGAATGAGTCTCAGATCAAGTTTTTCAAGGGCTTTTTCGAGGCCCATATTGCTCATAATTGTGCCCACAATAGAATCAGACTTCAAGCGCCTTTTTTCTTTCATGAAGCGGGACAGTACAAATAGGGTGTGGTCTCCGTTTAAGATTCTGCCTTTTTCATCCACCCAGATGGCTCTGTCTGCATCACCATCATATGCAACTCCTATATCCGCGTTGTTCTCAACCACTTTTTCTGCCAAATTCTGTGGATAGAGAGAGCCACAACGATCATTGATGTTTGTTCCATCAGGAGCGTTATTCAAAGCGAAAACTTCAAAGCCCAAATCTCGCAAGATCTGCGGAGCAAAAAAGGAGCTGGCACCGTTTGAGCAATCGAGGATAACTTTGATTCTTTTTTTGAGATGAAGGTGAGAATGCTGGCTCTTCAGAAAGTCCGTGTAATCCTGACAAAGAGATGAGTTTAGGTTTAACTTGACTTCTTCTCTTGTGGCGTTTTCAGAAGTCACTGTGATTGCCTTTTCAAGCTTCCTTTCCCATTCGTCGGAAATTTTTACTCCCTGAGATGAAAAGATTTTGATGCCGTTATCTTGATAAGGATTGTGAGAGGCGGATACAACAACTCCTGCAGAAAAAGAATATTTATTTATCAGGAAGGAAATCGCAGATGTCGGTACGATGCCAGATGAAACAGCTTCTCCGTTGCTCTCGTTTATTCCCTGGGAGAGAACCTGCTCAAGCCATTCCCCTGATTCTCGAGTATCCCGGCCGATGATCACCCGGGGTTCTAGGCTTTCTTCCTTAAGAAGAAAGGTCAGTGCTTTTCCTAAAGCGTAAACTGTGGAATAATCGAGTGGACTCTTGCCAGCAACGGCTCGTATTCCATCTGTTCCAAAAAGTTTGTACATTTTATAAATCTAATGCCCTCTTTAAGAAATAGATTATAGCTAAAATTCTGGGTGATTCAAGGAGAAAGATTATTTTCCTGGATTTTTGAATTCCCCCTTTTTTTGTCCTCGGATTCCTCTTCCTGAATCTGGATAATAACTTTTACTTTTGCTTGAGAGGAGGCCAGTCTCACGTCAGGGTTTGGAAGGATGAGATTTACCTCGAATTCTGTAGTTTGAGTCAGTTCGGAAATATCGACAGGACTTGTTCTCACTATATAATCCTCTTTGAGCTTGCTTTCCGGTCCCTGGATGAGAACCTGAGGAGGATCCACCCTCCATCCACCAATTTTAAATCCTTCTTTTACCACTCCGACGATATCCGGTTCCACATCCAGCATGATTTCTTTGGTCTTTTCGAGTTTGAGATTAACAGTGTTGGGGGATATCCTAATGACCGTAGCCTTTGCTCCTGCTGGTATACTGATCATGGTCTCGTTAAGTGTGTAATCTTCCTGGACAACCGAAGCCTTTTCCAGGTTTAATTTTGCCACTACATTTGTTGAAGTTATCTGGTCAATGTAACGGTTGGGAGCCTTAATAGTCACGTCGATTTTATCTAGAGGCTTTTTCACCAGTTCCATTCCTTGAGGCGTGTTATGAGTTTCGAGGGTAATTGTCAGATTTTTCTCTGAGAATATCTTTTCTTCAGGAATAAGAATGAGCCACAAAATAAGAGCAAGAATAAGAGAGATAAGTTTGAGCTCCCAATTTTTTGTAAACAGTTTTTTAAAAAATCTTTTCATCTTTTTTGTAAATAGTTAAGCAAGCTATCCTTAAGCTGTGCTTTGTCCAATCTTCTTGCCATATTGCCCCTAGTTGCCAGGGAGATGGTTCCGGTTTCCTCGGAAATCACGATAACGGCAGCATCCGTTTCTTGAGATAGACCGATAGCAGCTAAATGCCTCGTTCGAGTCAGGTAGTCATCTCCCAATTTATGGGAAGCGGGCAAGGGAAGGAGGCAGCCAGCTGCAGAGATCTTGTTTCCTCGGATGACGACAGCGCCATCATGAAGAGGCGAGCGAGGGAAGAAGATGCTGACCAGAAGGTCCTTGGTGAGGTCGCCATCAATTTTTGTCCCCCGGTCGGCGTAGCTCTTGAGCGAGATTTCTTTTTCAATCGCAATCAAAGCGCCTATTTTTTTCGAGGCAAGGTAATCGACAGCCAAAAAGATATTTTCCAATTTTTCTGTGAAGGATTTGAGGAAAAAAGGCTTCCTGAAGGAGCGAGATCCGATTTGAGTTAAAAATATTCTTATCTCTCCCTGGAAAAGAATTATGATCGCGATGATCATCCAGGGAATGAAATTCCTAATGAGCGACTGGGAGACGATTAAATTTCCCCACAGTGTGGTCAAATAGAGAAGGCCAACTATTCCCAAGCCGATGGCCATCTGGTAGGTTTTGGTACCTTTTATCAACAAAAGAAGAGAATACAGGATAAAGGTCACGAGGAGGATATCAATAAAGTCTCTGATATTAAAACGAGATAATGCCGTTACGATATCAGCTAACATAGCCCCTTTTTTTCTCCTCGCTCTCTTCGATAGCAGTTATAGATCGACCTTCGTTTATGATGGTTTCGGCCACGAGCACAGCTCTTCTGACCGAGGCAACATCATGGACCCTGAGGATGTGGCTTCCATGAATTATGCTCAGAATGGCTGAAGCAATCGTTCCTTCGAGCCTCTCTTCAGGGGGCAGGTTCAGGATTTTTCCGATGAACGATTTTCGAGAAATCCCAGTAAGGATAGGACGACCGAGATCCTCAAGAAGATGAAGGTTGTTAATCAAAACGAGATTGTCTTTGAGTCCTTTGCCAAACCCGATCCCAGGATCGATTATTATTTTTTCTCTTTCAATCCCATTGGCTTGAGCCAGTTCGAGCTTTTCTTTAAGGAAAGATTTGACCTCAATCAGCACATTTTCGTAGAAGGGGTTGACCTGCATTGTCTTGGGTATCCCCTTCATGTGCATCAGAATAATGGGAACATGGCTTTGTGCCGCAAGAAGAAGCATTTTGTGGTCAAAACGGAAAGAACTTATGTCATTAATTATATCTGCTCCGGCATCTATGGCCGCTCGAGCGACCTCTGACTTTGAGGTGTCGATAGAGATCAGGATATTTGTTCTTTTTCTTAAGGCAGAAATAACGGGAATGACACGCCTTCGTTCTTCTTCCAGAGAGATGGATTCTGAATCGGGCCGCGTGCTTTCTCCTCCTATATCGATTATATCCGCACCTTGCTCTTCAAGCTCCAAACCGCGCTCCACAGCTTTGTCTTTATCGAAGTAAAGGCCACCATCTGAGAAGGAGTCGGGAGTGATATTGAGGACGCCAATTATCCAGGTTCTTTCGCCTAAGGTGTAATTTTTGCCGTTGACCTGGAGGATAAACTTCTTTCTCACCTTTTATATATTAACCAAATCGGGTTTTTTTAAAGGTTGAATATTTTTAGATTTTGCTGTTTTGGCTTTAGAAGTTGAAGCCTTTTTTTTGGTTCTGGCTATTTTTTTCCCTTTTATTATTGATTCTAATTCTTCAGACGTTAAGACTTCTCTATCGAGAAGAGCCTCTGCAATATGAATCAACTTGTCTTTGTTTTTTTCTAAAAGTTCCTTTGCTCTGTTGAAGTTTCTGTGAATGATTTTTTTGATCTCTGCATCTATCATTTCTGCTGTTTTTTCACTGAAATTTTTATTAATGGCTAGATCTCTTCCCAGGAAGATTAAATCATCTTGTTCGCCGAATGTGAGAGGACCTAAGTCGGACATTCCCCATTGACAGACCATTTTGCGGGCGATTTCGGTTGCTTTCTCAAAGTCATTGGCTGCCCCTGTCGTCGTTTTTCCAAGGGTCAGAATTTCGGCTGACCGGCCGGCTAATAGCACCGAAAGCTGTGCTTCCAGATATTCTTTAGAGTATGTGTAGCGGTCGTCAAGAGGAAGCTGCTGTGTTGTACCCAGAGCAAGCCCTCTGGGGATGATGGTCACTTTATGGATGGGATCCGCATCGGGCAAAAGAGCAGCTATTAGGGCATGACCTGCTTCATGGTATGAAGTGCTTTTTTTCTCTTCATCGCTGATAATCATGCTCTTCCTCTCTACTCCCATGAGGACTTTGTCTTTGGAAGATTCCATATCCTTCATGGAGACTTTATCCTTATTATAGCGGGCTGCAAGGAGGGCAGCTTCATTGACAAGATTGGCCAGGTCAGCTCCGGAGAATCCGGGAGTAGTACGTGCAAGAACTTGTAAGTCGACTTCCTTGGCTAAAGGGATGTTTTTCACATGAACTCTCAGGATGTCTTCTCTTCCTTTGACATCCGGCATGTTGACCACAATTCTCCGGTCAAATCTTCCTGGTCTGAGGAGAGCGCTATCCAGGATATCGGGTCTGTTTGTTGCGGCAATAAGAATGATTCCTTCGTTGGAGTCAAAGCCATCCATTTCCACCAGGAGCTGATTAAGCGTTTGTTCTCGTTCGTCATGGCCTCCACCCAGGCCTGCTCCTCTCTGTCTTCCTACAGCGTCAAGCTCGTCGATAAAAATCAGACAGGGAGCATGTTTTTTCCCCTGGTCAAACAGATCTCTCACACGGGAAGCACCGACTCCAACAAACATCTCAACAAAATCAGAGCCGCTAATGGAGAAGAAAGGGACATCCGCCTCCCCTGCTACTGCCCGGGCAAGGAGGGTCTTGCCTGTGCCTGGTGCCCCGATTAAAATCACTCCTTTGGGAATTCGGCCTCCTAATTTTTGAAATCTTTTAGGTTCTTTCAGAAATCCGATGATCTCTTCAAGCTCTTCTTTGGCTTCTTTAACGCCGGCTACGTCCTTGAAGGTAATTTTTTTCTGGATGCCGGAGAAAAGCTTTGCCCGACTCTTGCCAAAGGAGAGGGCTTTATTGCCGCCTGACTGCATCTGCCGCATGAAGAATACCCAGAAGACAATAAGAATAAGGATGGGAAAAACCCACATGAAGAGAGAGGAAAGCAAAGGGCTTCGAGAGGTGTCTTTTACATCAAAAGCCACGCCGTGCTCCCGGAGAATCTTGACCATATCATCATATTGAGCATCTCTTGTGGTTTTAAAAGCGGTTCCATCAAGATATTTTCCTTTGATTTGATTCCCTGAAATAGTGACTTGCCCAATTTTGTTTTGCTCAACGTCGAGGAGGAAATCGCTGAATTTTACCGGCCTCACCGCTGCTCCTCCTGATTGAAAGACGCTGAAAAGGATAATGATTATGATCCCAGCTGCGATCCAGAAAAGAATCGTTTTATAGGATTTGGGTTGTTTCTTTGGGGCGGGCATGGTTTATTCCTTGGTACAACAATATTTTAGCATGTTTTGTTCCAATTGTTAATAAAACTCTTCATAAATTATGGTTTTTCTTGTCACAAACTTGACTGAAAACACATCTTTCTGTAATATGAAAATCCCAGGTGGGGCTGTAGCTCAGTTGGGAGAGTGCTTGACTGGCAGTCAAGAGGTCGTGGGTTCGAGCCCCATCAGCTCCACCATCTTACATTCCAATTTTTCCCTGGTAATCCATTTATT
>DAOUYU010000147.1 GCA_030673995.1 Candidatus Aminicenantota bacterium | reverse complement strand
GTATCCATGAATACATGGAAGGAAAACAAGCAAGCCTTAGCTTTGCAGAGCAGATTGAAAGTGCTTCGAGAGGTTGTGACAGAGTTTCGACAATTTTCACCCAGGAGCTGAAGAGAGGATTAAACACGCTGGCAACAATTGCTACTTCCTCGCCTTTTATCGGGTTATTCGGAACAATCTTCGGAATCATGAATGCATTCCGCGGAATGGCTGTAACAGGTTCGGGAGGAATCGGCGCCGTTGCAGCGGGTATCGCAGAAGCTCTGGTAACGACTGCCTTTGGTATTGGCGTGGCCATTATTGCTCTGTGGTGCTACAATTTATTAAGCGCAAGGATTGAGGTTCTCGGGGCTGAAATGTCAAACACAAGCTCCCAGATTGTCGACTTCTTCATTAGAAGAAAAGACCAAGAAGTTTAATAAAAGGTCATTTAAAATAAAAAATTTTAAATAGAGGTATAAAATGTCACACGCGGTTGGCAATAAAGGCGGTAAAGAGGCCGTTTCCGAAATTAATGTGGTCCCCCTTTGCGATGTTCTCCTTGTTCTTCTTATTATCTTCATGATAGCAACCCCTCTTATTCAAAAAGGCTTTGATGTTCAACTCCCTCCTGCTCTTAACACTATACAAATGCCTGATAATCCTGAGGTCGTTCTCGCTATCAAAAAGGATGGCACTATGTTCGTTAACCAAGACGAAGCAACATTGGATAATCTTCAACTCCTGGTAGAAGAAGCTTTCTTAATTGCTGCCGATCCAAAGCTCTACCTAAAAGCTGACGGAGAACTGGAATACGGGAATCTCGTTGACATAATCAATATTCTCAAAAACGCTGGTGTAGAGATAGTAGGAATTATCACCGAGGTCAAAACAGAGAGGATTGATTAGAAGAGTTCCATCTTTTTGGCATTAAAAAGCCAATCATTTCTTTAATGGACCAAAGGGAGAGGAAAGGTAAGCTTGGAGACTTTCTTGTCCCTTTGGCACCCATCCTAAAGCCCGACGCCATATCTCTTTGCTTTCCATACAAAAATAAAGCGGGATCTTTTCTCCTCCCCAATTCTTAATTAAGTCGATAATCTTTTTGTAAAGTTCTAGGCGAAGAGGTTTAAAATACCTTAACTTTCCGTCCTTCCCTTTTATGAGTTCGTCGAAAATAATTTTTGTACTGGGAAACCTCTCTTTAATAATCGTTTTTAAGGAGGGAGGAAATCTCAAGCTTCCAAGGCTTATCCAAACCATTTGACCTGGATCAACAGCATTAAACAATCTCTTTATGACCTCCCCGTATTCTTCTTCCCACCCAGGATAACGAATTATAGGGTCGAAATGAAATCCGACCCGGAATCCTTTCTCTGCAACTCTTCGGGCAGCATCTATTCTTTCCTCTACCAGAGGAGCCCCAGCTTCTTCTTCCCGGGCAATTCTCCTGGAATTAAGAGACCAGGCAATGACGGTATTTTGAGCCGGTTCTATTTTTAAAATATTTTTTATGTTTACGGTTTTTGTCTTCAGCTCAAGAATAACATTTCTTTTTTCTCTAAAATAAGAAATTAAACCTTTTGAATTTTCGGTCAAATGGTCCAGTGCCAGTGAATCTCCAAGCTCCCCAGTTCCGATGCGGAGAATCCCGGCTCGATTCCTGCGTAGAAACACATCGAGCTGCCTCCACAAATCATCCAGGTTGACATGAACTGTGATCAGGGGATTGGATAAATAATGTTGAAGGATGCAGTAAGTACAGTCAAGAGGACAATTAAGGTCCAAATTAATGATGAAATAATTGCACCCAATGTAGTAAGGAGTACACGGACAGGGCTTGACAAATTCTCCCTTTTGGCGAGTCAGCAAAAGATACGTCTTTCCCTTTTCTCTAATATTTCGTGAAATTCTGATATTTTCAATCAAATCTCGAGGGTTTTCGATGGCTTCTATAGGGATCTGACTTAAATTCTCCAAAATTCTTTTGGTTAAAGGAAAATCGAAGCTTTGTTTTTCGACATAGACCTTTTGAGGTAAGTATTGGGACTCAATCATTTAAATGAATAATCCAGGCTAAATATTTTTGAGAATTCTTCTCGCGAAGCCAATTCTTGAAGTTTGAGAAGGTTGGCACTAAATTTTTCTTTATTTTCAAAGGTAAAAGTGACGGAAAACTCCTCATCCTCAAAATAGGGAGTAGGTCTGATCGTTATCTCCTTGGGCCAGCGCATTTTTTTCAAAAGAGATTCGAAAGATTCTTCCCATGAGGAAAAAGCAGGATACCGTTTTCGCTTCAACAAGAGGCAGACTTTTTCTGCCTTCTGGAGTGAAGATAATTTCTCAGAGCTCTGAATTTTAAGGATTTCCTGTACAGATAGAATTTTTTCTGCCGGGGTGCCAATTCTTCTTGAAATGTCCTGGAGGTTTTCGAGAATTTCTTTCTTTTTGTTTTGACCTAAAGGTGAAAGGAGTGGGAAGAGAAGTCTCCTCTCCTCAGGATTAAACTCAGCCAGGAGACTTGCGGGCAAAAAGGGCATACTATTTTCCTGGATAAATCTTTTCGCCTCCGGTTCCAACCGAGAAATTGCCATGAGTGAGTCAAGATAAGGCAGGGTCCGAGGGATATTTAGGAGAGGCATATAATGCCGCACAATGTTCTGCTCATCTTCACCAAATCTTATTAATCGATTCAAAATCTCAGCCTTTTCCAGAAGACTAAACTCTCTCGTGGCCAAATTCTCATAAAAAGCCTTTATAAATATTTCGAGTTCATCCTCTTCTTCAACCACAAAAACGGGAAGGTGAGTAATGGCAAGTTCGGTGCAGGCCAAGACTCTTTTCCACCCTGAGACAAGAATAATATGTTTATCCCGGAAAGCCACAAGGGGAGGATTGATTAGGCCAATTTTTTTTATAGAAAGAATCAGCTCGTCTAAAGGAAAATAATAAGAAATTCGGAATCTTTCATCTTTAAGAGAAATATCATCTATGGATAACTTTTCTTTTTTCATATAGATATTCTATAAAATTGAGGCCAGACCTTTCAAACTATTAGCCTGAATTATTCATAAAATATGCCGACAGCTTCATTTATCTTCAATAAAAATAACATTATAGCCCGGTTTTCAGTAAAATAAAGACTATCACTCTGTTTGTTGTATAATTTCTATCAAATGTCGGCATTTTTTCCCCTACGGGCGAGCCGATCTCACCGCATCGGCTTCGTTGCAACCCATTCGCAGTAGTTCACTACAGCTTCATGGGCTGCGGCCTCGCCGCTACAGCAATCTCGACTCGTGAATAATTCAGGCCAAGTGCTTGCAGATATGTCAAATGTTGAGACACGACCCCAATAACCTCTTAGTATATATTTGAAAAGTTTGACTGCAATGTGATATCTTGAACCAACATCATGAGCAAAATTCTCAAAGAAGCAATCATAAAACCAAAGCCCATTGAAAATTTTGCCAGAGAAAAAGTCCTCTATATTCCGCTTGACTCTCCTTCCCGGTTTCTTCAAAAAACCTTAAAAAAAAATGCACTCAAAGAAAAAAACACCGGCATCGGCTTTCTTTATCTATTCAAGAAAAAAGTTGTCCTTTATCAATCCCTGGGTGCTCCTGCTGCTGTCCTCTTATTGGAAAGGCTCATCGTCTCTGGAGCCAAGGAAATCATTCTCCTTGGGTTCTGCGGCTCTCTTCATCCGAAGTTCAAGATGTTGAATGTCATCAGTATTTCGAAAGCCTTCTCAGAGGAAGGAACCTCCAGGCACTATCATCCACGAAAAAGAATTTTCTTCCCTTCTCCCACTTTGAAAGAATACGTTGAAGGTGTTCTCCACGCCTCGATGCTTCCTTTCCTCACGGGCTCTCTTGTCTCCACGGATGCTCCTTACCGGGAAACACGATCCTGGTTGGAACAGAAGCAAAAAAAAAGAATAGATGTTGTTGATATGGAGGCTTCTGCTGTATTTGCTTTGGCACAATTTTATGGTATCCAGGCAGCAGCTCTGATGGCTATCTCCGACGAACTCTGGAGCGGCGTCTGGAAGCATGGATTTCACTCTCCGGAGCTGGAGAGGAAATTAAACAAATATTTTATTCCGTTTATAGAGAGTAACTAGCCTGGATTATTCACGAGTCGAGATTGCTGTAGCGGCGAGGCCACAGCCCATGAAGCTGTAGTGAACTACTGCGAATGGGCTGCAACGAAGCCGATGCGGTGAGATCGGCTCGCCCGAAGGGTAAAAAATGCCGACTTATAATATAATTGAGGACATGAAAAAAAGCCTGAATCTAGGTTGTGAGGAAAACATCATAACCAGCCTATATCATTGAAAATAAAATATAGTGTCGGCAGTTTTTATGAATAATTCAGGCAAGCACTGCGAACTTACAACCTGAGACTACTTGCTCGTGAATACAATAGATAAGGAGGCAATTGAAAATCTGACTCCCAGAGCTAACTCCTAGAGAGGTTCGTTCATGCTTCCTGTTCTGT
>DAOUYU010000094.1 GCA_030673995.1 Candidatus Aminicenantota bacterium | reverse complement strand
ATTTCCCAGGCTTCTTCTTTAGCGTTTTGACCATGTAGTCCTGGACCTTCTTACTCTTGAAGATCCCGGACTTCTCGCCGAACTCGAGCATTTCCCGGATCGTTTTGTGCTCCAGGTAGTCTTTAGTGACGGCAAATTCTTTCATCAAATTAATCCCTAGGTGTGCAGCTGCAGCAAGCCGGCCTTCGCAAGTTACCGGCCAATGCCTCATAATTATTTTGAGGGCACATTTCTGTGTTAGCTCCTGGATCTCATCGAGCTCCATTTCTCCTATACGCTCAAATAGTTTTTTGTCCAGGTAGGATTCTTTGAATTTGATTTCCTTCGCCATGTAACTCAAGATCACATTATCTAATTTGACAAAGGCGAAGAGTCCCATCCGCGCCATTTTTATATGGGAGTGCTCGAATTCCTGGTACCGTTCCGGCAGCCGCTTACTTAAAAACTCCTCCCGGAAGTGCTCACCATGCCAGTCAACTCGAGGAGCTCCCGATTCTTTTTTTTCTTCTCTCTCTTTTCTCTGCTCTTCTTTTGCTTTAACGCTTCTAACAGCACGAAAGCAGCTCTCCTCTCCTACACAAACCTGGCCTGTTTCTGTTTTCCCGTCTAAATTTATGAGCGTTAAAAATTTGTCGCATTCTTTACATTTCTTGATTGGCCTTGGACCATATTCAAAGCTGTTGAATTCACTCCAGGTGACATCTTCCCGGAATCTAAATCCATTCGTGCCGTGGCGCTTTCGATATTTTGATTGCTTCCAGTTTGCCTGGAGGAAATTATTCTGCTTCTGTTTAAAACATTTTTTATCGAGACAGTGAATACCTTCCATGCCTCCGATATCCCACAATTTCTGCTGGACGTCCGAATTCTGGCCACAAGTTGCGCAGCCTTCTTTTTCGATGTTAAAAAGTGCATCCTCGAGCGGCGGCGCCGTATTGTCGATATGCTCTTTCAGCTCCCGTTTGGAGGCGCCATCGCCGGTATATCCTCTTCCAAATCTCTCTCCTGTGGCAAATTCAAAGGCTTCCTTTAAGGCTTCTTTGCTCTTTAATCTCCGCAGCTGCTCGAGATGACTGAATGAGATCTCTTCCTTCTCCCAAGCTTTAAGGATATCCGACGGCAGAGAGAGGACCACAATCTTTCTTCGGATATAACCAGCGCTCTTCCCAATCCTGGTGGCCAACTCCAGGATAGAACCTTTTCCTTTCTTCTCATAATATTGCTTGAAACTTTGGGCCTCTTCGAAGGGCGTCAGGTCCTCACGCTGCAGATTCTCGATGATCATGAAGTCAAAGGCTTCCTCATCTGTGAGGTCTCTTATAATCGCAGGAATTTTTGACTGGACGTTTTGATTCTTGGAAATTAGGCAGGCGGCCCTAAGTCTTCGGTCGCCGGCGACACATTGATAAAGCGTCTTTCCGGAAGGCGTCGGTCTCACAATAATAGGTTCAATAATTCCTACTTGTCGGATCGAATCGACAAGTTCGTCAAATTTAATTCCTGAAAAATTCCTCCTCGGATTTTGGGGATTTGAGGAAATATCAAACAATCTTAAAGTTTTTATCTTTACTTCCATGTTTTTCCTCCCATTGTTTTTTTGAATTTTCTGACCTCGTTAGCCACTGACAATTATTTGGCTCGTAATTCCCGTCATTATCAATCCTGTCTATCGTCAAATGATCGGCATACCCGTTGGCTAAAGCCCATTCTTTAAATATTAAATAATTACTTCGCCACGCAGGACAAACAGTAATTCCTCTCCCGCCATAATATTTGTATTTATGATGGTTCTTTCTAAAGCATCGAGATTTCATATTGACCCAAGTTCTATAAAGTCGAATTCTTCTGTCACCATGTCTCCAATTTTTTTTAATAGCGTTCTCTTTTTTTAGGCAACCACATGATTTATTTCTTCCCCGTATCAAATTATTGCCGATAACTTCACAAATATTTCCACAATCACAGATACATATCCAAACAACATGGCCTCCACATCTTTTGCCTGAATCTTTTAAGACAATCAATCTACTGAATCTTTTTCCCTTTAAATCATTCATTGTTTTCCTTTTTTGGCGGTTCCCCAGTGTATTCAAAGTCCGTGCTATTTCCTCCGCCCTCGTCTATTCCGAACTCCAGCGTCTTGTAAGGATCGATGTCATTCTGCTCGCACAGCTCTTTCCAGGTTTGCCAAGATGTGATGTAGTGGGTTTTCATTCACTCCTCCCAAGAAAACGTAGAGAATTCTTCGCTTAATAACTTTTCTATTTTCCCTATCAATTCAACCTCGGATAAATTATTATATTCTCGCCCATCGCTAACCATTAGAGAGTACGTTCCTACAGTGCAATTCATAATTGTTAATTGATTCATCCACATTCATTTTCTCCTAGTTGACATAATATTCCTATTTACTTACCGCCGATTAACTGTTTTGTGGAATCGTCGCAAAAGAGCAAGTTTCTCTGCCCGTCTTTGCATGAGCCCATTAGTTCTCCTCTCTTTATCAAGTCCTGTTAATTTCTTTTTAGTTGACATATTCCTTATGCGACACTGTTAAATGCTCTTTGTTGCCTCCACCAAAGCCTTTGATAAACATTCAATCCTTTTTGCCTTAGCCTTCATCTTTGCTGTTGAGCTTTTTATGCTAGCTGAAACTCTACCACCAGAAAATCCTATTAGTGCATAAACTAAATCCAGGTATGAATCCCAGATTAAATCAGCACCATAAATACCATCTTTAGGTTTATCTGGAATATTGAATGTTATTGCCATATTCACCTCCTAGTTTACATAATATCTATTATGCGACACGGAATCTTTCCTTAAAAAGCCTCATCAGTTGACATAATATATATTATCTCCTTTCTTTTTTTTAGCACTCCAGCTCTTTCCATGTTCCCCAAAACTCCAAAAGGAACTTTGTCTCTATGAATTTTTTGGCATGATTATTGACCTTGCCTTTGCTCCAATCAGCGTGTTTATTTGCATAAAAAACTTTCATATTATCGTATAATTCACGCCAGTTTGGAGTCGTCTGTCTTATCACCTGCTCTGCGAATTGATAGAGGACGCCCTTCACAAAGCGGTTATAATCATGGAATTCTTTTTTGGCAACCATCCCACAGTAATGTTTCAGGCTCTCATCTGTATCGAAATACTTACCACCCAGCTCTCCTATTAGCCCAGCGGCTATGACCGGGTCGACTGCCTTAATAGCTTTGAGATATTTAATCCAGACATCGAATTGCATGACTTTCTTCTCCAGGACTTTTTTCAGTTGCTCGAGCTCTTTCTCCTTCGCCACTATCGAAGCATCCTTTTGAAAAAGGATTTTCTTTACTCTATCATCAGCCACTTGTGCTATTTTGAATTTCATTCCGAAGGCTATGCGTTTTAGCTTCTCTCGCACCATTTCCCTTTTCAGGTCTTCATGCGCCCGGAAAAGAATTTTAATTTCAGCTATGTCGGCATCGGATTCCTGGAAGAGATAGAAGGGGGAAGGCAAACCTGTTCTAGAATTCCTCACCAGATCATTAGCACTTCCCCTTTCTTTTATTTTTGAGGAGGAGGGTACGTGAATTCTAATATTTTTAGACACGCTCGAACTAGCACCTCCTCCTTTATTTGCTGAGGGAAAGCGCATTGAGCGAGTAAAATTTCTCAAATCTTTCGTAGCAACCTCCCCTCCGTTTTCCATAAAAAAATCGTAGATAATTTTAGCGTCATCATCTTTCATCAACCCTTTAGAATCTCGATAATCCTTTATCTTCTTCCCAGGCACTTGCAGGATTGTATGACCAGCTCTATATGCCATTATTTTGAAAGTGTCCGCCCCGCCGAACTCGATTAATATGGTCGCAGGCTCCTTGAGCTTTTTAAGGAACTTCCCGAATTCGGTAATGGAGTTTGGAATCTGTTTGACCTTGCCGGTCTTTGAGTCATAAACAGTCAGAGCCTTTTTCGTGGCCCAGTCAAAACTGTATGTTCTCATTTGAACCTCCTTAATTTATTAAAAGGGGAAGGAGCACCTTACTTTCAACTTCTGCAGGGAGGACCTAGCATCCTTCCCCTATTAATTGTTTCTCTTCTTGATGTAAAAAGGGGAGGACCTTAAGAGGATGGAAACCCAATGGGTGTGTCCTACGTACCCAAAAATTTAGGTCCTCCCACATTTGTGCTTTCCTCTACAGCGTTCCTGCGTTCAGTCTGTTCGCTATTCTACGGGTCAGCCCTTGGCAACCAAATTCATTTACCATAACGACTGCACTCATGTCGGCATCCTTGTCATACACACATCCCCAACTATCGTTAGTATGGTAGAGGAATCTTTTGCCAACACGTTTTGGAAATTCTTTTGTGTTTGAACCATTCGACATTCTTAATCACCTCCTTTATATTTTTCGCTGGCCCTGGCTGCCACTTTCACGAATCCTAGCGCCTGCCAAGTTGTCAAAATATCAGCCACGGCATGAATGCTGGCCAAAAATAACTCTACCTGGAGACCTATGTGTCCCGGATTTTCTTTATCACGAGGGCCCCGGAGGATCCAACCATTGTTTATCTCTTTGATTATGAATTTTGTCATTCACTATCTCCTTGTTTCATGCCCCACAATGTGGGGTATTTTAATCTTTATGCATCTTCTGGTTTGCTTTGCGTGACAGTCTCGACTTTGATTTTCGTACCGGGGTTCCCTCTTAGGAATTTGGAAGGATTGCCCTCGCCTGAGATGTATTCTTTCCATTCAAAGAGGTCCTTTCCCAGGGTCCTGGTTTCACACTGTAAGAGCACGTCAGCCATCCTCTCCTTATTCCAATGCTCTGCTATGGGGTTATCCGGGAACCTGGCCACAACCAATCTCCCGCATTCAGGGCAACCTAAAAGATCGGCCATCCATACGCGATAGACTTCTTTGTTTTTCTGGAAGAGTTCCTTGATTAAAACGCCGGATCTCACATTCTTGAATTCCCGGCCGCAATCCGTACAAATTACTCGCAGCTCGTTCATGGGCCTATTCCTCTTTTGGGGCTTTTGTTGCCATACTACTTTTGTAATAGCTCTTGGGAATTAGGCTTCTGTTGGTGATCTCCCATTTCCATACTGGATAAATCCTAATTCCCGGGATCTGTGCTTGTCCTTTTGTCGTCGCTACGAATCGGTTGATTTTCTCTGTGTCCACGATCTGTTTGAGGCTTAGACCCGCCGGCTTGGGAGGAGGAGGTTCTGGCACCTGTGCGGGGAGCGGGATATCCTCTATGATTGCATCCGCCTCTTCTTCCATGCCCTGATCCTGATATTTCTTGGCCCGGTCCAGAGCTTCGGTCTCCTTCTTTTGTCTCTCTTCCTCGATTTTTTTCGCCTTTTCGTCTGCCTTTCTTTGGATTTCTGCTTGGTCCTCTAGATAAGAAGCAACGTGAAGCTTGATTGTTCTCTCAGCCTCAATAAGCGGTTCTTCATACCTTTTCTTCTGTGCTACAGCCTCCTTGTGTGCTTCATGGGCTTTCGTGATGATAGGGTTGAATGCGTTCGCAATTTCTCTCATCAGCGACTTTATAGAAAGAAGCAAATCATTCGCAAGAGTGAGAGTCTTGTTATCATGGACTATGATTCTTCTGGCCCTGTCAGGAAAAGTGAGGCTGTCTTTTTTAAGTTTTTCTAAAGATGAATTATTCATTTTGATACCTCCTTAATTTTTCATTTTTCTATGAAGAGATGAATGCTTGCTTTGTGTGGTAACTTCTATATTTTCAGGCCCGTCATCATCTACAATGCCATTTTTGTGATGAGTTATTTCTTCTGGATAAAGATATCTTCCCAGCATTTTCTCGGCTACCAAATGAGCTCTTCTCACATATCCTTTATTGTTATTAGCCCTGGGATGTTCAGGCATTAAAACAAAAACATAGCCGTGAGTATCTTTTTTTTGACCACCTTTCCAATTAGGATGATTTTTCCCTTTATTTGCTTTGCTTATTTTTGTTTTAGTTTTTTCAGAATGGTATTTTCCCCACATTGCATGTTTCTCGGGTATTCTTTCATAAACTCCCTTTGGCATTTATATTTCTCCTACAAGTTAAATGCTTTTAGATTCTGTAAATCTTTGCCTTTGGGCTTGTTTAGCCTCCACCCATCTAGAAACTGCCTTCTTGTAATATTCGTTCTCTGCCAGCTTGCGGCTGTGGGTGGTCCCGGCTGTCTCCATTTCGTCGATGAGGTCCCAGGTTATCCCAAATTGTTCCGCGTTGATCTTCCCGGCTCCCCCATCCAGGAGGAGGTTGTGGATCATATTCAGTCGGATATATTTGCCTCTCTCGTATTGAGAGTAGCTCACGGTTATTTGCCTTCATTCAGGTATTCAATCGTTTCTTCGAAATATTTTATTGCTTCTTTGTTTTGTTCTTTTGTCAGCTTGGTCCCCTCTGATTCAGCGAATTTCTCACTGAGCTTATTGATTATCTGATCAGGCGAGAATCCGTATTTATCAACTAAAGTCGCCTCAAGCCGGGTCAGCTCCATTATTTCTTTCTGCATTGGCATTTCTGGCTCTATTTTCTCCGGCGTCTCAGGCTGGAATCCTGCGCCCTTTTTTTTATCATCGTGAAAAACGGCCGCTTTTTTCTTCTCGAGGGTTTTTTTAACGGCGGGTTTCATATCCTTGTGGGCCTCGATCAGCGCATAATAAATTTTCGGGATGTCCTTGTCTGGAATTTGGTTCGATTTTTCGTAACCGTTTTCGCCCAAAATCTTATAATATAATTGTGTACCGAGCTGTTC